>JAYVTX010000166.1:0-28606 GCA_043788425.1 Rhodospirillales bacterium | reverse complement strand
TCACAGTTCGAATATGGATCACCTGTCAGCGCCGGGCAGACGGTGACGTTCGATACGGGTGCGACCGGCACGTTGCGCCTGGACCAGGGTGTCAACTTTGCCGGTACGATCGTCGGCTTCAGGACGGGGAACGCAATCGATCTGGCCGACTTTGCATTCAGCGGATCGGTCGCGACCAGCTACACCGCGTCTGGCGCAGGCGGCACGCTGCGGGTTACGGACGGCACGCACACGGCAAACCTGGCACTGACGGGCGGATACTCCGCCGCATCATTCACGGCAAGCAATGACGGCGTCGGCCACGTTCTGCTGCGGGCCACCGCATGACCCGGCACAACCCACGCCGGGTTGCCCCGCAGCACTGCTACAGTAGTCACGCCGCCTACGCCCCGCTGGAATGCGAGGTCGAAGGTTTCTGTGCCGCAGCGCAGATTTCTTAGCGTCAGGTCCGGCAGCCAGTCCGGTAGCGCCGGGTCGACCAGCAGACGCCCGCCCGGCGCGTCATGCTCGATACCCAGCATGGCCTGGATCAGCAGGAACACACTGCCGGCTGCCCAGGCCTGCGGTACGTTGGCCCCCAAATACTGCACCGGAAAGTTCGTCTCGTCGCGCTGTAGCCCGGAATACAATTCCGGTAACTGGCCCATGGTGAAGAACCCGGCCGCACGATGTAGGTCGGCGGCGATCGCGGCAGCCTCTGCCCGGAAACCGTAGCGCGCAAAGCCCATGGCAATCAGGCTGTTATCGTGCGGCCAGACGCTGCCATTCTGGTAGCTGAACGGGTTATAGGTCGGGTTATCGCGGGTCAGCGTTCGGATACCCCAGCCGCTCCACATATCCGGGGCCATTAGCCGGGCTACGACCCGGGCTGCGCGATCGGGCGGCACGATCCCGCACCACAACAGATGCCCGGCGTTGCTCGCCACCGTCCAAACCGGGTTCTTATCGCCATCGAGGCATAGGGCATAGAAACCCGAACTATCGTCCCAAAACACGTCGTTGAAGCAGGTGTACAACGCGTCGGCCTTGGCGTTCAGCACCACCGCACGCGCAGCATCGCCAAGGGCCGCAAAACACTCGGCCATGCCGCGCCAGGCGGCGTAGACGTAGCCCTGCAGCTCGCAAAGCGCTTTGGGACCGCGCACCAGGGTCCCCTTTGGGGTGACTAGCGCCTCGCCACTATCTTTCCAGCCGACGTTCTCATAGCCCTCGCCAGAACGCGTGCCGTACTCCTGGAAACCGTCGCCGTCGCGGTCGCCATAGGCGTCGATCCAGGACAGGCATCCCTCCGCCACCGGCATCAACCCGCGTAGGAACGCAATCTCCCCTGTAGCACGCCACGTGGCATGCAACGCCATCAGGTATAGCGGCGTCGCATCCGCCGTGCCGTAATACGGTGTGTGTGGGATCAGCCGTAGCGCGGCCAGTTCACCCCGGCGCAACTCGTGCAAAATCTTGCCCGGTTCCGCATCCCGGTAGTCGTCGCGCAGCGGGGCCTGCCACTCCCCCAGCAATGCCAGCGTGCCACAGCCGATGCTGGGGTCGAGCAGGATGGACTGCAATGACGTGATCAGCGTGTCACGGCCGAACAGCGCCACGAACCAAGGCAGCCCGGCCGCGGGCACGAATGCACCGCCGGGTCCGGGCAGGCGCAGCGCCTCCAGGTCGGACGCAGCCTGGTTCCAAAGGCGCTGCACGCTGTGGACCGAGGTCGTGACCTGCGCGCGATCGAGCGGGGTCTGCGAACGTCCAACGCAAGTGTCCGGCGCGTCATAAACGGTCGTCCCGTCAATTAGGGCATGCAGCAGCGCACCCGCCCAGCTTTGGCCCGGCGTCAGCGCCACGGAAAAGCTGATGCGGCCGTTCGCATACACCGCGGGGCCGGGTGCGCGCACGGCGGTCCGGATGGCGCGGCCAAACGAGCCGTTCACGTAAGCCGTGGTTAGGACCTGCTGATCCCACTCGGTCGTAATACGGCCACGGCGAATGATCTTGCCCGATTTCACCTCAAACACATCGGCGAAGTCGCTCCGCAAAACGATCTCGAAATTAAACGACAGCGCGACGCAGCCGTAATTGGTCAGCGTAAACTGCTCGTGCAATCCACCATCCAGCGCCCGGCTGACAACCAAGGTCAGGATACGGGCCGGAACCTCACCACCCTCACTCAAAAAGGCGCGGTTGGTCAGGAACAGGCGGGCCGTGCTGGCAGCCGTCGCGCCGGAGTTGACCAGGTCCCACCCGACCCCGTTGGCATAGATCGCATAGGCGCTGATCAGCCGGGTATCGAAGAAATACAGCCCCTTATCGGACGGCCACGCCACCTGGCCGTCCGGGTCGGTGATGAAAACGCTGTAGCCCTGGTGGATCGCGACCTGGGCCGGACCGACCTTGATCTCCAGCGGCAAGACCGTCAGGCGGATTGGAAGTCGAGCGACACGCCGTTCATGCAGTACCGGTGGCCGGTGGGGGCTGGGCCATCGGGGAAAACATGGCCCAGGTGACTGCCGCAATTATTGCAGTGCACTTCGGTGCGGACCATGCCCCAGCCGCGATCCTCAGTCTCCCCAACCGCGGTCGGTGTGGCGGGTTGGAAGAAGCTAGGCCAGCCGGTGCCGCTTTCGAACTTGGTATCAGTCGTAAACAGCGCCTGGCCGCACCCCGCGCAATTATAAACGCCATGCCGCTGTTCGGCGTTCAGCGGGCTCGTACAGGCGCGTTCGGTGCCGTGGGCGCGCATGATCCGGTATTGCTCCGGCGTCAGGCGCGCATGCCACTCGGCGTCGGTCAGTGTGAACGGATACTGCTCGACCGGTTTGGACTTAGCGGAGAATAGCGACATGCTGGGCACCCTGGGCTGCTGGCAAGGATATGGGCGACGCTCGGCGTGGCTCAAGCGGTCAGGACAGCGCCCCCACGGTCTCCTCCAGCACGCGCCAGGCCTCGTCACCATACTTGCCACGCCATTCGGCATAGAAGCCGGCGCGCTTCAGCGTGTCGCGGAATAGCGCCGGGTCCACGTCGTTGAACTTCAGCCCGCCCGTCGTCAGCTTACCCCGCAACTGCGCGTTCAGCGCCGCGACGTCCACCCGCTCCTCCACTGCTGAGCGGTCCAGTTCGCGCGCCACGATCGTCCGCGCATCGGCCGGCAGTGCGTCAAAAGCCTTGCGGTTGGCTAGGAAGTGATAACCGTCCCACATGTGATTGGTCATGCTGCAATAGGTCTGGACTTCGTAGAACTTCACCGCCTCAATCACAGCGAGCGGGTTTTCCTGACCATCCACGATCTTTGTTTGCAACGCGGAATAGACCTCGCTGATGTTCAAGCTGGCCGGACTGGCACCTAAGCCATTGAACATGCTTGTCCAAAGCGGGCTGACCGGTACACGCAGCTTTACCCCGCGGAAATCGGCTGGTACGACGATTGGCTTCGTACTCGTCGTCGTCTGGCGGAAGCCGTTATCCCAAATCTTGTCCATCGCCAGCAGGCCGCGCTTGGCGATTTCGGCCCGCACGTAGGCACCTAGCTTACCATCCATCGCCTGCCACACCTGGTCGTAATTGGCGAACGCGAAGCCGACACCATTGATGCTGGCTGGCGGCACAAGGGTAGACAGGATCAGGCCAGACAGCGTGAAGAACTCGACCGCGCCGGACCGTAGCTGACTGAGCACGTCCGTGTCGGACCCCAACTGGTTGTTGGGAAACACCTGGATATCCACCCGCCCGCCCGTCGCTTCCTTGATGCGCGCCATCGCCTCTGTCGCGCGCACATTCAGCGGGTGTGCGGCTGGCAAGTTACTCGCGAATTTGTAATTGAACTCAGCCGCGTTGGCTGGGCGGGTGTGGATGGCGACCAGCGGCAGGCTGGCTGCCAAGATCGTGCGACGGTTCAGCATGGACGTCCCCCTATTTTCTTGTCACCGTCGCTATCGGAAACGCCCGGTAAAGGAAAGCCATCATGACCCCCTGCATCGTCGGCTGGGCGCACACGCCGTTCGGCAAGCTGGACGCCCCGGATGTGGAGGCGCTGATCGAGCAAGTCGCAGGTGCCGCCATCGCCGATGCGGGGATCGAGCCGGAACAGGTCGACGGAGTGTTCGTGGGCTTGTTCAATAATGGCTTCCAACGTCAGGACTTTCCCAGCTCATTGGCCATGCAGTCGGTGGACGCGCTGCGGTTCAAGCCGGCAACCCGGTACGAAAACGCCTGTGCCTCGGGCTCGGCAGCCATTCATGGCGCACGCGACTTCCTGGCCGCCGGGCGGGGCCGGTTTGCGTTGGTGATGGGTGTGGAAAAGATGACGTCCACCCCCGGCCCGCTGGTCGGCGACAATCTGCTAGGCGCCAGCTACCGGCGGGAGGAAGGGGACATTCCGGCCGGGTTCGCCGGCGTATTCGGCCGCATCGCCGAGCGGTATTTCCAACGCTACGGCGACCAGGCAGACGCGCTGGCAGCAATTGCCGCAAAAAACCATAAGAACGGCGTGGACAACCCATATGCGCAAATGCGCCGCGACCTGGGGTACGATTTCTGCCGTACAGTAAGTGAGAAGAACCCCTATGTCGCGCCGCCGCTGAAGCGCACGGATTGCTCGTTAGTCAGTGACGGGGCCGCAGCACTTATCCTGACCGATGAGGACACGGCCCGCGGCATGACGCGCGCCGTCCGGTTCCGCGCCGCCGCCCACGTGAACGATTTTCTGCCGCTGTCCCGCCGCGACCCAACCCGGTTCGACGGGGCCGCCCACGCCTGGGATCAGGCATTTACCGAGGCCGGGGTGACGCTGGCCGACCTATCGTTTGCGGAGGTGCATGACTGTTTCACCATCGCCGAATTGCTGGCGTATGAGGCGATGGGCCTGGCCGCGCCGGGTCAGGGCGCGCGGGCGGTGCTGGACGGCACGACGGCGGCGGGCGGGCGGCTGCCGATCAATCGCAGCGGCGGGCTGAAGGCCAAGGGCCATCCCGTGGGGGCCACCGGCGTATCGATGCACGTGATCGCGGCGATGCAGTTGGTTGGTGAGGCGGGCGCTATGCAGTTGCCGCGTACCGATCTGGCGGGCGTGTTCAACATGGGCGGTGCCGGTGTCGCGAACTACGTGTCGATCCTGGAGCGCGTGTCATAGATAGTTGGCGAGCGACAGGTCCTTGAACTTGGCAATAATTTGGTAGGACGCCTGTAGCGACGTTTGCAGGCTGGACACGCGTGTCAGCGTCGCCGCCAGGTCCACGTCTTCCGCGTTCGACAGTTGCGTGTTGAGTGTGATGACGGTCTGCACCGACTGATCGCGCCGGCTTTGCAGCAGGTTTTGCGCGTTACCAAGCTCGCCCTCCTCCAGCGCGATCGACGTGATGCCGTTCGTAAGCGGCGTTCGGGCGGCAGCGGCATCTGCCTTCAGCGTGGGGCCGTCGGTAATGCTGCTCAGCCGCGCCAGGCTGGTCAGGATATCGCGCAAATAGGACCCAGTCGTCGGCGCGACTGACGTGACATAGGTGTTGCGGTTGGCGATGACGCTGACGGGGATGCGCTCGCCCTCCCCCACCTCAACCGTTGTGGGGGCCGTGCCGATCGTGGTGCTGAACGGCGCGCCGGTCGTGCCGCCCAGCAGTGCGGGCACCAGCGACCCGGCGGACGTATCGGGGATCGGCGGATTGGCCGTGTCGTTCCCCGCGAACACATACACGTTGCCGACCTTGGCATTCAGCAGGTTTGCCACCTGCTCCAGCCCATTACGGGCGCGGGACGCGACGCTGGCTGCGTCCGTCGGGTTGATCCCGTTCAAATTGCCGAGCTGCGCAAACAAATCGGATGCGATCGATCCGATGGACCGTAACGCCGATTGTGCCGTCGCCAGCCGGCCCGCCGCCGCGTCGATATTGGATTGGTACGCCTGCTCATGCGCCACCTGCGGCCGTAGATCGAGTGAGACGCGGGCGCCAAAACCCAGACCGGAATAGGTTGTATCGCGCAGGCCGGTCGCGACCTGTTGCTGCGCGGCGGATAGCTGGTTGCGGACGCTCGAACTCTGGTTGAGCAACGTTTGCAACGTGCCATAATCGCCAGCCGGGGGAATATTCATCGCGTCGTTACCGCTGCAAACAGGTCATTCCATAATTGGTTGGTGGCCGACAGCACCCGCGCATTGGCAGTGTAGGCAGCCTGCAGCTTCACCAGATCGGCCAGTTCTGCATCGACAGACACGCCTGTCGTGCTGGCTAGTTTGGTCGCTAGTGACGTGGCCACGCCCTGATCCGTCTTCAGCCGCGACGCCGCCTGTGTGGCTTGGCTCGCGACGCCGGCCACCAGCTCTGTCGCTGCACTGGCCAGCGTGCCAGGGCCCGTGGCCAGCGGCCCGGATAATAGTGCGGTGATCAGGCCAGTCGCCCCCGCCGGTCCGGCTGGCCCGGCCCCGTCCCGCACCTGGCTGGGTGCCGCGCGCACGGCAGCCGACACGCCAATTGCCTCCGAAAAGCCGGCAGTAACCGCGGGTACAGTGCCCGAGCCGTCGGCGAACAGCGTTAGTCCCCGCGCCTGGAACCCCGTCGCCAGGGTTTGGGCGAAGCCATCGACCTGCGCCTGCACGCCCGGCAGCACAACGTCCCGCAACGCCAGATGCGCGCCGATCTGCCCGGTTGCCTGCGTGGCAAACTGTACCGTCGCGTCCAGGCCGCTGACGAATAGCCGGGGTGCGGCCGGACCGCCGGCGGTGGCGACAGTGGCGGGCGCAAGGCTAAACGGCCCGGTCGATGCGTCCTGCGGCAACGCAAGGCCCCCGGCGATGGCCAGCACGTCGCCATTCGGCTGATGGAAGATACGCGCGCCCGTAATGTCCGCCACCTGCGTTAGCGCCGCATCCCGCTGGTCTTCCAGTTGCGCCGTGCTATCGCCCCGGCTGGTGGCCTGCCGAATCTGGGCCGACAGCACCCCTACGGTCCGCAGCGCCTCATTCGCCACACCAACGTCCGCCACCGCACTGTCCTGCGCCGCCTGCCGTACCCGGCCGGCCGCGTGGCCGAGTTGGTTCACGCCCCGCGCCAACGCCGCCGCCTGATCCACCACCAGCCCCTGCTGCGTCGCGTTCGACGGGTCCCCCGATAGGGTTGAGAACGCGTCCCGCAGTGAACCCAGCAGCGCCGGCAGGTCCGCGCCGCCGCCAGGCTGGCCCGATACCGCATCCAGCGCCGTCAGCGCGTCCGACGTTATCTGCCGCCCCGATGCCTGTGCGCTGGCAGCAAATCCCTGCGTCTGCAACGCTACGTCGACCGTACGCACCGTCAGCCCCACCCGGACGCCAATACCGGCGCCGCCCGCCTGCTCCGCACTGATCTCCTGGCGTTGGCGCGAATAGCCCGGCGTGCTGGCATTGGCCACATTTTGGGACACGATCGCCAACTGCCTGCCGATGCTGTCCAGGCCGGTGCTGGCGATGCCCGCCACGATGCCGATATTGCCGATGCTCATAATCCAATCCTATCCCGCACCGGTTACGAAGGCATTAACGCTTCAAATCCAGAGTTTCCTGCAGCATCTGATCAGCCGTCGTCACCAGCTTTGTGTTGGCCGAATACGCCCGTTGCGCCACGATCAATTTCGAGAACTCCTTGGCGATATCGACATTGCTGCCCTCCACCGCGCTCACGACCAGCTGGCCCGCGCCGCTGCTGCCAACCGGCACCGTCAACGGCGGGCCGCTTAACGGTGTGGTGGTGAACGCCTGGCCATTCTGGCGCTGCAACGCGTTGGGGTCGGCAAACGTCGTCAGCGGCACACGCCCAACCAACTGGCTCTGGCCCGTGTCGTAATTGATCTCGATTTCGCCATTGGCCTTGGCGCTCACGCCGCTGAAATTGCCCGGGGCGACGCCGTTTTGGGATAGCGCACGGGGGACGTACTCGGTGCCGGCAAACTGCGTCAGGCCGTTTGCCTGGCCAAACGTACCCAGGTTCACCGCGATCGTTTGCGGGCCGGAGCCGAAATTGGTCGTGAACGACAGGGTCGCGGCGCCGCCCGTGGTGTAGGCGCTGCCGGTTACCGCGCCGCTGGTTGCCGTGACGCTGCCGATCGTGCCGGCCGGCGCGGCCGGGCTGGCGGTCGGGCCGAACCCCAGCCCAACCGTCCCGATCGGCGTCGCGGCGCCAGGCTGGCTGATCGCCAGCTGCCAATTGCTGGGCGACCCGGCCACCGGCGTGTACGCAAGCTGCACCGTCTGGGACTGACCCAGCGCGTCGAACACCTGCACTTGCGACAGGATCGGTGCCGTGCCCGGGGGCGTCGCTGGCAAGTTGGCCGCGAGCGTCACCTGCGACGTGGGGATCGGGCTGAACCCAGCCTGATTGATGTGGATCGGCTTGATCGTCGACGTGTCCAGCACGCCAGCTGCCAACGCGGGATCCTGGACGTAGCCCTGCAGGATATTGCCCGCGCTGTTTTGCAAAAACCCGTCCTTGTTGAGTGAAAAGTCGCCCGTCCGGGTGTAGCTGGTCGTTTTGGAAAAGATTGGCCCCGCGCTGGACGTACCAATCTGCTGGCCGACGACGAAAAAACCCTGCCCGGCGATGGCGAGGTTCAGCGGCTGGTCGGTCTGGGTCACGGCGCCCTGCGTGTTGTTGGCATATTCCGGTGTGGCCACCACCGCGCCGCTTTCGTTGCGAAATGCCGTACTGGTCGTCAGATAGTCCTCAAACGAGGTATCGACCCGTTTGAAGCCGACCGTTTGGCTGTTGGCGACATTGTCGCCGATATTGCTGAATGCGGCAGACTGGGCCGTCAGCCCGCTGATGGCGGTGTTCATGGCTCCAAGTAGCGACATAGGACCTCCTGGGGGTGCTGTGCCAAGAACAGCGCAGGAAGCGTGCCAGGCGGTTTCGGGGCGGTTTCGGGGCGGTTTCGGGCCGGAAAGGCTGGGCGGGCAGCGTGGTACCCGGCCGATCCCGCCGGGCAAAGCGGGTCGGGCGGCAGATCGTGCCGGGCACCGGTGGGCGGAATGGACCAGGAATGCGCGGCGGCGGCGCTGGCCCGCTCCTTGCTGTTCCTGTCCCATGACCCGCGCCATCGTTGCCGAGCCTCAACCGACCACTGCGCCCATCCCGGCATTGGCTACGGGCATGGCTGGAGGTGCGTTCGCGCGTACTCTCGCCAGTCAGGCAGCCAACGGGCCCATGGGGCAACCGGACCATGCGGTGCCGGACCATGCGGTGCCAGACCATGCGGTGCCGCCGGGCGCCCCTGCCCGGGCCACGCGTGCAGCTGGCCTACGAACGTCGACCGTGGCCGGACCTGTCGCGCGTTTGATCGGCGTGCCCCGGCTGCTCGACGGAACCTCAGTACCGGCGGCAAACCAAGTCGTGGCCGGGTCGGGTACGGTTGTGCCACAGCCAGACCCATCCACGGACCCGGCAGCGGCACCCGCTGTGCCTGTAAACCAGGTTGCGCCGATTGCAGACACTCTTTTGTCGAGGGCGGAAGACAGTGCACCACCCCACAGCCGCCCGGCCCGTAACGCGCCGGCACAGGGCCGCCATGAACCCACGACCACCCCCGAACCGGTTGCGCCGGTCCCGAACGAACCCAGGGCCGGACCGCCGCCATTGGTGTTTTTGGACACGGTATCGGGCCCGGTGCAGCACGACTTGGAGCTGCCTGGTAACGAAGCCGAGCCGTCGGCTGCGGCACCCAACGCAATACAGGCGTTTCCCGCGAAATCGCAGACCGGCGGGTCCATTACCGCTCTGCCTGCGCCACCCGGATGGCGGATGGACCCTTCCTCAAACGCGGCGACTGCATTGGCGGACCCCGCACCGGACGCGGCGGCTTCCGGTGCGCCTGGCCCTGCCCCGCCGCGCCCCGGCCGGTCCGGGGCCATCCACGTCCGTATAGACGTCCAGTCCGCCCAGCCCGTATCCGCACCAGCGCCGGATGCGGCCGCGCAAGCCCTAGATGCGCCATCCACCGCCGAACCTGCTGCCACGGACGCGTCGGATTTGGCCATGCACCCGGTTTCCGTCGGGGTACGGGATGGCGCGGCGAACGTGGCGACGCCTCTAACCACGGCCGACCCGGCCCCGCTGGCTGCCATTGCCGCCGCAACCCTGCCACTGCAGGCCGCGGCGGCACATGACACACCGGCGGCGCAGGTCGCAGCTGCGCTGGCCCCAGCACTTATGCCGGCACTTATCCCGGCACTCATCCCGGCTTTGGCCCGCCCAACCCCGGTCGGCGAACCCCGAATTTTGACGGTTCAACTCAATCCCGACGAGCTCGGCCGGGTCAGCATCCGTATCGACCAGGGTGCCGATGGCCCGGCGCGCGTAGACCTGACGGCGGAACGGCCGGAGACCCTTCATCTTCTGTTACGCGACCAGCCGGCGTTACATCGCGCATTGGACGCGGCGGGTATTGCGGCCGAAGCACGGCTGATACGGTTCCATTTGGCTGACCCGTCCGCGGCCGCCATCCCCGGCACGCCGGCGGCCTTGCCTGATCCCCCATCTGGCACAGCCACCGGCGCATCTTCTGGCGCGTTTTCCGGCAACACGTCGGGCCAGCATCTGGGCCAATCACCCGATCAAGGGGCCGGGCAGCCGACCTATGCACCGCGCCCCGCGCCCGACGCCGCCCGCGACACGCTGGCCTTCGCCACCGCCGGGCCTGCGCCCGCCTACGCCGGGCGCGGCCGGATCGACATCACCGCCTGAACAGGAACTATCCATGATTCCCACGACCCTCGCCAACAGCGCCGCAGCTGCCACCCCTGCGGGTACGACGGCCAAAAGCCAGATCGCCGGCAATTACACCGACTTCCTTCGGCTGCTCATGACCCAGCTGCGTAACCAGGACCCGACCGCGCCGCTCGACACGAACCAGTTCACGCAGCAACTCGTCCAGTTCTCCAGCGTCGAGCAGCAGTTGAATGCCAACACCAGCCTGAACAAGCTGATCACGCTGCAGGAGGGTGGGCAGGTCCTGCAATCATCGGCGTTGATCGGCAAGACGGTGCAGGTCACGTCCGACCAGGTGGGGCTTGCCGGCGGGCATGGCGCGATCCAATTCCGTGCGGGAGCGCCCGGGGTCGCGGACATCGCCGTTTATGGACCAGCCGGCAATAAGCTGCGGGACGCGCAGGTAACGACAGCGCAGGGGGCCAGTGAGTGGGCCTGGGACGGGCGCGACAACACGGGCCGGCAGTTACCCGATGGCGGCTACACGGTCGCGGTCACGTCGGGCGGCGCGGGCGTGCCGTTCACCGTGGCGGGCGTGGCGACGGCGGTGGAGCGGGGGACCAACGGCCTGACGATCAAGGTCGCTGGATTGTCGGTGCCGCTATCGGCCGTGCAGTCGGTGAACTGACCGGAGTGCAATCCGATCGAAATGGATCGGTTTGCGCTCTGCCTCCTGCTGTCTAACGGGCACTACTCCCGCCCAGGCGACTTCGCCTGACCGGGAAGCGCCCTTGGTGGGCATAATCTACCGAGGCGCAGGATCGGTTTAAGCGTTTCGTAAGCCTTTCCCGCGACAGTACGTCCCATGGCGGTGCACCAAAACGGGGGCGGGTTGTGGCAGCACTAATGGTGGGGCTGCGCGCGCTTGGCGTAGTCAAATTGGCGTCGCTGGCGCTGGTGGCAGCAATGACGCTGGGCGTGCTGGCGTGGCTTGCCTTGCGCAGCGCGGACGGGCCGATGGCGCTGCTATACGCGGATCTGGATTTGCGGGAAGCGGGGCAGGTTGTGGACCAGCTGGACCGCGCGCGCATCCCGCGGCAGTTGGATGCGACCGGCACCCGCATCCTGGTTCCGTCCGATCAGGTGGCGCGCGCCCGGCTGCTGCTGGCCAAGGATGGGCTGCCATCGGGCGGATCGATCGGGTACGAAATCTTCGACCGCGGCGACGGGCTGACGGTCAGCAGCTTCCAGCAAACGATGAACCAGGCCCGCGCGATGGAGGGCGAACTCGCCCGCAGCATCCGCATGATCCAGGGCGTGCGCGCAGCCCGGGTCCATTTGGTGCTGGGCAAGCGCGAACCGTTCGCCCGCGACCGGCAGGAAGCGCAGGCCAGCATCGTGCTGACGATGGCCGGGGCGGCGCGCCTGGATCGTGAGGGCGTGCAGGCCGTCCTGAACCTGACCGCGGCTGCCGTACCAGGGCTGAAGGCGCAGAACATCGCGCTGATCGACAACCGCGGCAACGTGCTGGCGCGCGCAGGCCAACCGACGACGGCGGCCACGATTGCCGCCAGCGCCGACGACGCGCGCCGCGGAACCGAAACCCGCCTGGCCCGCGCGATTGAGGACATGCTGGAGCGCAGCCTGGGCGCCGGCCGCGTGAGGGCGGAGGCGTCGATCGAGCTGGATTACGAACAGGTGCATGAGACGCAGGAGCGGTACGACCCGGATGGCCAGGTGGTGCGCAGCCAGCAAAGCGCCACGAACTCGTCCAAATCTACCGAGACGGCACCGGCCACGACCGTCTCCAACAACCTGCCGAATGCCGACGCCGGCGCAAACCCGTCCGGCACGCAGGAGCAAAAGCAGGACGAGACGACGAATTATGAGATCAGCAAGACCGTCCGCACCGTGGCGCGCGAACAGCCGCAGCTGAAACGCCAAAGCGTCGCAGTGATGGTCGACGGCGCCATGGCACGCGCCGCCGATGGCGCGATGACCTGGACCGCCCGCCCGGCCGGTGAGCTGGCAAGCATCGCCGCCCTCGTACGTGGCGCGATTGGCTACAACGAAGCCCGCGGCGATAAGCTGGAGGTGGTGAGCATGCGCTTCGCCGCCCCGGAGGAGATCGCAGAGAATCCGATCACCGGCCTGTTGGACGGGTTCGAAAAATCGGACCTGCTGCGCATGGGCGAAACGGCATTCCTGGGTGTCGTCGGGCTGATGGCGCTGATCCTGGTATTTCGCCCGATGGTGCTGAAACTGGCGGCCCCGGGTGCAGCCGGGTTGGCAGCGCTGCCAGGCCCGAACGGTATACCCGCCGGGGCCGTGCTAGCAGATGGCTCACCGGACCGCGTCGTCGACCTTGGCGCGTCGTCCGACCCACTGCCGATGTCGGCGATCGGCAAAATTGCCGCCCTGATCGAGGATCATCCGCAGGAAAGTGTGACGGTTCTGCGTAACTGGGTCCTGACCGAGCAGGGGGCCTGAGATGCCGGTGATCGAAGATTTGCGCCAGGTTTCGGGGGCGCAAAAAGCCGCAATCCTGATGCTGGCGTTGGGGGAGGAGCAGCGGTCGAAGCTGTTCGGGCTGATGCAGGAGCGTGAGATCCGGGTTGTCTCCACCGCCATGGCGCAATTGGGCGCGGTACGGGCGTCGGTCGTGGACCAGCTATGCACGGAATTTCGCGGTAGCCTGGGCAGTCAAAGCGCACTGTTCGGCAACCTCGAAAATACGGAAACGCTGCTGCTGCGGGCGCTACCAGCCGAACGGGCGGCGCAGATCATGGAGGAGATCCGCGGCCCGGCCGGCACCACGATGTGGGAGAAGCTCGGCAACGTCAGCCCGGCCGTGCTGGCGAACTACCTAAAGAACGAATACCCCCAAACGGCCGCCGTGGTGCTAACGAAAATCACCCCCAGCCACGCCGGCCAGGTGCTGGCGCAATTACCAGAGCCATTCGCGATCGAGGCCGTGCTGCGGATGCTGCGCATGGAAAGCGTGCAGCGCGACGTGCTGGCCGGTGTCGAGGAGACGCTGCGGGCGGAGTTTGTGACCAACCTGGCCAGCACCCAGGGCGCGGACAGCCACGAGCGCATGGCCGAGATCTTCAACAGCCTGGATCGCCAGAGCGAGGCGCGATTCATCGCAGCCCTAGAGGAGCGCAACCAGGAGGCGGCGGACCGGATCAAGGCGCTGATGTTCACGTTCGACGATCTGCAGCGTCTGGCCAGCCCGGCGATGCAAACCCTGCTGCGACAGGTGGCGAAAGATAAGCTGCCGCTGGCGCTGAAGGGCGCATCCGAACCGCTGCGCGACCTGTTCTTCCGCAACCTGAGCGAACGGGCCGGGAAGATGCTGCGGGAGGACATGGAGTCGCTAGGCCCCGTCAAACTGCGGGACGTGGACGACGCGCAGGCCGGCATCGTGACGTTGGCCAAGGAACTGGCCGCCGCCGGCGAGATTGAACTGAGCGACCAGGGTGCCGAGGAGATGCTGGCATGAGCTGCGCCTACGGCATCCTGTACGCGGAGGATTTCGAGGATACGGAGCCGCCGCCGCCAAGGTTTACGAGGGCCGAGCGGGACCAGGCGGTGGACGATGCGTGCACGGCAGCAGTTGCGTCGGCCCGGGCGGATTGGGCGCAGTCGGACCAGCGGCATCGCACGGCTGCCCTTGCGGCGCTGTCAGACAGTTTCGCGGCGTTGGCGACGGAGATTGCGGCCCAGCAGGCGTCGATTGCCGCAGCGGGGGCGCAAGCAATGCTGGCAATGCTGGCCGCGATGCTGCCATCGCTCAGTGCGCACCATGGCCCATCGGAGGTTTCAGCCCTGCTGCAGGTCACGCTGCCGCGGTTGCAGCAGGAGCCGCGGGTGACGGTGGCCGTGGCACCCGGCGTGCTGGAGCTGGTGCGGCCGGATCTGTTGCTATTCGACGATCCGGTGGCGACGGCAGTGACGCTGGTGGCCGACCGCCGCCTGGCGCCAGGGGACGTCCGGCTGACATGGCCAAACGGATCGCTGGTGCGCGACACGGGCGCGACGGCGGCGGCGTTACTGGCCGCCGTGCAGACGATGCTGCCGCCGCTGCCGCAGGAGCCAGCTACTGCCGAAATGCCGGCCATTCGGGCACCCCAGCAAAGCCCTGTGCCTGAACTCGCCCACTCGATTTGAATGGAGAACCCATGCCGCAAGCGATTGAACTATCCGATTTGGCCGACTTGGCCGACCCGGCCGACCCCGCCCCGCCGGCCGCGTCCGGGACGCCCATTCACACCGCACCACGGGAGTTGGAGGCGGTTTACGACATTCCCGTGACCGTGAGCGCCGTATTGGGCAAAGCCACGATGCAGGTCAGCCAATTGCTGAAACTGGGCCGGGGCGCCGTGGTGGAGCTGGACCGCAAGCTGGGCGAGGCGATCGACATTTACGTCAACAACCGGCTGGTCGCGCGGGGTGAGGTGGTGATGGTCGATGAACAGCGGCTTGGCGTCACGATGACGGAGATCGTGAAGACAGACCGGGCGCTGTAACCATGCACGTCGGCGTGCTGGGATCACTGGGGGGCGCGTTGCTGGCAGCGGCGCAGATGGCCACGGCCCGGGGCGCGAAGCTGTGGCATGTCGACACGGCCGACGCCGCGCTGGCCCTGCTGCGCCGGGATGCGAAGGCGGATCTACTGCTGGTGGAACTGCCGCATGACGTAGCCGCCCTGGTGCAGGCATTGGCGCAGGAACGGTTCGTGATCCCGATCGTCGCCTGCGCCACCGACGCCAATGCCGCCCTGGCAGTCCGCGCGATCGAGGACGGGGCGCGCGAGTTCCTACCCCTGCCCGCCGACCCGGAGTTGATCGCCGCCATCCTGGCCGCAGCTGGAGGCGAAACGCACAGCCTGATCGCCCGCGACCCGGCCATGCTGGCGGCCATCGCCCGCGCCGAACAGGTGGCTGCGTCGGAAGCGAGCATCCTGATTACTGGCGAAAGCGGCACGGGTAAGGAGATCATGGCCCGGCACCTGCATCGCCGTAGCCGCCGGGCCGCCGGGCCGTTCGTGGCGATGAACTGCGCCGCCATCCCGGAGGCGCTGCTGGAAAGCGAGCTGTTCGGCCATGAGCGCGGCGCATTCAGCGGTGCCATCGCCCGCCGCATCGGTAAGTTCGAGGCGGCAGATGGCGGCACGATCCTGCTGGATGAAATCACCGAAATGGAATTGCGGCTGCAGGCCAAGCTGCTGCGGGTGATCCAGGAGCGGGAGATTGACCGCCTAGGCGGCACGGGCCCGGTGCGGGTGAACGTACGGGTGTTGGCCACCAGCAACCGCGACTTGGCGACCGAGGTCGCAGCCGGGCGGTTCCGGGACGATCTGTACTTTCGCCTCAACGTCGTGGGGCTGCACATCCCGGCGCTGCGCGATCGCCCGGCGGATATTCCCGCGCTGGCCGATCACTATGCCCGGCACTATGCCGACCTGAACGGCATTGCGCGCCGCCCGCTGGGGCCGGACACGCACCGGCTGCTGGCCGGGCATGGCTGGCGCGGCAATGTGCGGGAACTGGAGAACACGATCCACCGCGCCGTGCTGCTGGCGACGGGCGACAGCATACGGTCCGATGCGATCGAGCTGGCGGGGCAACCGGCACCGGCTAAATCCCAACCCGGCACCATGGTCGGTCGCACGATGGACGCGGTGGAGCAGGATTTGATCATTCAAACGCTGCACCACACGTTCGGCAACCGGACGCATGCGGCGACGATTCTTGGCATCTCGATCCGGGCGTTGCGGAACAAATTACGGGACTACGCGCAATCGGGTGTGGCCGTACCACCGCCCCAAGTGCATGCGGGGTGCGCCGCCTGATGGCCCCGACGGTTGTAGAACGGTTACGGGCCTATTTGCCCGGTAGCGACATTGGCCTCGCCCTCGGCGTCATCGCGCTGCTGGCGGTGCTGGTGGTGCCGTTGCCGAGCGTGCTGCTGGATTTCGGGTTAGCGATCTCCATCACCGCCTCTGTGCTGGTGCTGATGGTCGCGATCCTGCTGCAACGGCCCCTGGATTTCACCAGCTTCCCCACGCTGCTGCTAATCACGACGCTGCTGCGTTTATCCCTAAACGTCGCCACCACCCGGCTTATTTTATCGCATGGGCATGAGGGGCCGAGCGCCGCCGGGCATGTGGTGCAGGCGTTTGGCGGGTTCCTGATGGGGGGTGACGTCGTAATCGGCGTCATCCTGTTTGCGATCCTGCTGGTGGTGAACTTCATGGTCATCACCAAGGGATCGGGCCGCATTGCCGAGGTCGCGGCGCGGTTCAGCCTAGACGCCATGCCCGGCAAGCAGATGGCGATCGACGCCGACGTGTCCTCCGGCATGATCCAGGAACACGTGGCCCGGCGGCGGCGTAAGGAGCTGGAGGAGGAAAGCGGCTTTTACGGTGCCATGGACGGTGCGGCGAAGTTCGTGCGGGGCGATGCGATCGCAGGACTACTGATAACAGTCATCAACATCGTGGGCGGGCTGGCGATCGGGCTGCTGCGCCACGGCATGCCGCTATCGGATGCGGCGGCGACGTTCACGACGCTGACCGTGGGCGACGGGCTGGTATCGCAGATACCGGCGCTGCTGGTATCGACGGCGGCCGGCATCGTCGTGACGAAGGGCGGGATCGATGGCGCGGCGGACGTGGCGCTGGTGCGGCAATTGGCTGGCACGCCAAAGCCGCTGGCGCTTGCGGCCGGGGCAGCGGCCGTCGTTGCATTGCTGCCGGGCATTCCCGCGCTGCCGTTCCTGATGCTGGCCGGGCTGGCGGGCGGCGGCGCGTATTACCGCCACCACAATCCCCCTGCCCCGCTGCACCCCGAGCCGGCGCAGGCCACACCGTCTGGCGACGCGCCGATTACCGACGCACTACGCATCGACATTATCCGGCTGGAATTGGGCTTCGGCCTGCTATCCCTGGCCGGCGGGGACGCACCGCGGCTGACGGAACAGATCAAAGGCCTGCGCCGCTCGATCGCCGCCGAAATGGGGTTCGTGCTGCCGCCCGTGCGCATCCAGGACAATTTGCAGTTGGACGCCGACGCGTACTGCATCCGCATCAAGGAAATGGAGGCAGCGCGCGGCACCCTGCGCCCGGCGATGGTGCTGGCCATGGACCCGGCCGGCGGCGTCCCCACTCTACCCGGTGAGGCGACGACCGAGCCCGCATTCAACCTGCCCGCCCTATGGATCGATCCGTCCCGCCGGGATGAGGCTGCGTTTCGCGGCTACACCGTCGTCGACCCGGCCAGCGTTCTGACCACCCATCTGACCGAGATCGTGCGGGACAGCATGGCGGAATTACTCTCCTATGCGGAGACGTCGAAACTGCTGGACGAACTGCCCCGCGAACAACAGAAGCTGGTCAGTGACCTGGTGCCCGCCATCGCCTCGATCGGGATCATCCAGCGGGTGCTGCAATCGCTGCTGGCGGAGCGCGTGTCGTTACGCGACCTGCCAACGATCCTGGAGGGCATTCAGGAAGCGTGCGGCGGCGGCATGCGGAGTGTGCCGATGATCGCTGGGCACGTCCGTAGCCGCCTGGCGCGGCAGATCAGCGACGCCCATGTCGGCCCAGCCGGGTACATCCCGCTGGTGGCACTCAGCCCGGAATGGGACGTCGCGTTTGCCGACAGCCTGACCGGCCCGGCGGAGGACCGGCAGCTGGCGATGGCACCCACACAGTTGCAGGCATTCATGCTGGCATTCCGCACCGCGTTCGATAGCGGCACGGCAGGGGCGGAGGCGCCCGTGCTGCTATGTTCCGCCATGGTTCGGCCCCATGTGCGGGCGATCGTCGAACGGCTGCGGCCCGCAACGCCCGTGTTGGCGCAGACCGAGATCTTTGCCCGCGCCCGCATCCGTACATTGGCAACCATCAAAGTTTGACCGACACGATCCAACTCTTTCACGGCCCCGACATGGGTGCCGCAATGGACCAAGTACGGCAGGCGCTTGGCCCGGACGCGCTGATCGTCATGACCCGGCACGTCGCCGATGGGATTGAGGTTACAGCGGCGCTCGACCCCCCTGCAGCGATGGCTGACGAACGGCATGACCTGGCCTGGCACGGGGTGCCCGACGCGTTTCTGAACCAGCCATCGCTGGAGGAGTACCTGACGACGGCGCTGCGCTGGGCACCGCTCGACAATGCGGGGGCCGTGCTGGTGGTCGGGCCACCCGGCGCCGGTAAAACCCTCACGGTGGCGCGGTTGGCAACCCGCCTGGTGCTGGCCGGCACGCCGCCTGCTGTACTGTCCGCGGACGGGCGGCGCGCGGGGGCGGCGGAGGAGTTGGCCGCGTTCACCCGGCAGCTGGACCTGCCGCTGGTAATGGCGAGCACGCCGCGGCTGGTTACCCGGGCGCTAGCGCGGCATGCGCCGGGTACCCCTGTGTTGATCGATACGCCGGGCACCGACCCTTGGGTAGATTCTGCGTTGCTGACCGACCTGGCCGCCGCGGCGGATGCCCGCATCACCCTGGTTTTGCCAGCCGGGCTGGATGGACATGAGGCTTCGGACATCGCTGGTGCCTATGCCGCGTTGGGGGCCACTACCATGGTTGCGACCCGGCTGGACCTGGCCCGCCGCCGCGGCAGCGTGCTTTGGGCGGCGCAGCATGTGGCACTGGCGGGGGCGGGCGTGGGGCCGGGCGCCGGGGATGGGCTGCTGCCGTTCACGCCTTCGTTGCTATGCAGCATTTTACGCGTGCCGGGAGTGGCGACGCCGGGTGAATGGGCGCAGGTTATCGTCGCCTTTAGCGAGAATGGTGATGGCGGACGGCGGAAACCGGCGTGATCTACGTGTTGACCTATTTCGCGGCATCGCGCTGTGGTGGATCTTTACCGACCACATTCCGGCCAACTGGATTGCCCAGTTCAGCCTGCGCAACTTCGCGCTGAGCGATGCGACCGAGATCTTTGTGCTTCTGGCCGGTTACGCGGGCGGGCTGGCCTATGGCCGCAGCATGAACCAGCAGGGCTGGGTCTACGCCGCCGCCCACGTGCTACGCCGGGCTGGGGTGCTGTACGTGGCGCACATATTCCTGTTCGTCGTGTTCACGGCGCAGGTCTCGTACTCGGCCACCGCACTCGACCGGTCGGATTATCTGGATGAAATCCACCTGGATGTGCTGGCGGAGGCACCGTATCGCGCCATGCTGGAGGCATTGAAGCTGAGTTTTCAGCCCGCCTACCTGAACATCTTGCCGATGTACGTGGCGATCCTGGGTGTGTTTGCGCTCCTGCTGCCACTGCTGCGCCGGCCGGTGGTGCTGTTGGCCGTATCGGGTGCGGCTTATGGTGCGGTACGGTTTACGGGCGTGAACCTACCGTCCTGGACTGGCGGGGGCTGGTACTTCAATCCGATCGCCTGGCAATTCCTATTTATGATCGGGGCCATCCTGTCCTATCGCGGGGCACGCCTGCCGGTGCCGAACCGGGTGCTGGACGTGGCGGCGCTTCTGATTGTTACCGTAGGCGTTGTACTGGTCTGGATCGTATGGCCGTATCCCGAGATTGAGACCTACGTTCCCGCCGCCGCCGCCCGGGTCGTGCTGACTGTCGATAAGGAGGGGCTGCACCCCATGCGGCTGCTGTCGATTCTGGCCTGGGTTTGGCTGGTGGCACGGGTGATTGCGCGGGATGCGGCGTGGCTGCGCAGCCGCTGGGCGCACCCGTTCGTCTTGGCCGGCCAGCACTCCCTACCCGTCTTTTGTGCTGGGATCGGCCTGTCATTCCTCGGCCGTTTGGTGATGGAGGAGTATTCGGGCATTTGGGTGCAACCAGTCGTCAATGGCGGCGGAGCCATCGCCATGGTGGCCGTCGCGTGGCTAGCAGCATGGTACCGCCGCGGGGCGCGCGCCACACGACCCGCCTTGCCGCCTCATTCACAGACTGATATCGCTGCCTTGACATGATACGCGCCATCGCTCTCGTGCTATCGCTAATCGCCGGCGTTTCCGTGGCGCAGGCCGGGTCCGTGACCTGCACTGCATCGGACGATGTGGCCGGTGTTGTGGCGGCTTTGCCCCGCGTTGCGGAGGTCCTTAAACCCGGCAAGGTACTAAGCGTGCTGGCTGTCGGCAGTGCCACGATGTTTGGACCGGAAACGAGCCTCGATCCCGCAACCATTAGTGCTCAGGCACTCACGAGCCGGGTGGCACCGACCATTCAGCCGCAGCTGTATACCCAAGCCGCTTCGGAGTTGTCCTTTCCGATGCTGATGGCTGCCGCACTTCGCACCGCCGTGCCGGGGGCGGAGGTGAAGGTTACGGTCCGCGGCGGACGCGGGCTGCTGGCCGTCGACATGCTAGACATTCTGAAGACCGAGGTTGCGACCCACGCTTACAACCTTGTGCTGTGGCAAACCGGCACGGTCGAGGCGGTGCGTAACCTGCCGCCTGGTGAGTTCAGTCAGACGCTGCTGGATGGGGCAGAGGCCGTGCGCGACGGCGGTGCAGACCTGGTATTGATCGATCCCCAGTTCAGCCGGTTTCTGCAGACGAATGCAAACCTCGAGCCCTATTCCCAGGCGCTCGTTCAGGCGGCAGCCATGCCGGGTGTGGCGCTGTTCCACCGGTTCGACCTGATGCGGAACTGGGTCAATGAGGGGCAGCTTGACCTGGAACGGACGCCGCGGGCGGACCGTAAGAAGTCGATCGAGTTCCTGCACGCGTGTCTTGGGCGGTATCTGGGCAAGTTCGTGCTGGATTCGGCGCGGGGTTAGGCCATGGGCGATACGGTCTCGGCCGGCGGTTGCCATTGCGGCGTCGTCCGGTTTCAGGTTCGGCTGCTGGATGGGCTTACCAAACCGCGGCGTTGCACTTGTTTGTGTTGCCGGATGCGGGGTGCCATTGCGGTTTCGGCCGACGCCGGCGACCTTCACATTACGCAGGGAGCCGGCACGCTCACGCTCTACCAATTCAACACCCACGCGGCACGACACTATTTTTGTTCGGTATGCGGCAACTACATGCACCACCAGCGCCGTTCGAACCCGAACCAACTCGGCATCAACGTCGCCTGCCTCGATGGGGTTAGTCCGTTTGATTTTGCCGAGGTGCTGGTCTGGGACGGGGTGAACCATCCGAAGGATACGCCGGGCGGTTCGGCCGTCGCGGGTACGTTGCGGTTCACGCCGGCATGAACCTGAACGCGGATTTCGACATCCGGGCCGCCGTGCATGCCGGTCGCCTCGATTGGGTGCCATCGCCGGTCGCGGGCGTAGACCGGCGCATGCTGGACCGTGTGGGGGCGGAGGTCGCGCGCGCCACGTCCATCGTGCGGTACGCGGCAGCCAGCCGGTTTTCGCCCCACACCCATGGTGGCGGCGAGGAGTTTTTTGTCTTGGACGGCGTGTTTCAGGATGAATACGGCGACTTTCCGGCCGGCAGTTACATCCGCAATCCGCCCACCACCCGCCACACACCGGGCTCGGCCGCCGGCTGCACGATTTTTGTGAAGTTGTGGCAGTTCGATCCTGAAGACAGGACGCAGGTGCGCCTCGGCCCGGGTGCAGCCGGATACCTGCCGGCAGCCAGCGGGACCGGGGTGGCAGTCCGCTCCCTGTTTGCGGATAAACATGAGTGGGTGTCGCTTGAGCGTTGGGCACCGGGCACCACCATCGACCGCCCGGCCCCGGGCGGTTTGGAAGTGCTGGTGCTGGACGGTGCCCTTGTAGAATCGAACGAATTGTTCATCACGCAATCCTGGCTCCGCTTACCGGCTGGCGCCCGCCTATTGGCAATCGCGGGTGACGAAGGCTGTCACGTCTGGGTCAAAGAAGGCCATCTGGCCACGCTGCGGACCGCCCCCGGCTAGAACAGGCCCGTCTAAAACAAGCCCTCGATCTCACCGCCGACACCGAGCCGAATTGCATTCGCACTCGGCACCCGCGGCAGGCCGGGCATGGTCATGATGTCGCCGCACACCGCCACCACAAACCCGGCACCGGCCGACAGCCGCACCTCCCGTACGGGCAGCACGTGGCCCGTGGGCGCACCGAGCAACGTGGGATCGGCGCTGAAGCTGTATTGGGTTTTGGCGATGCAGACCGGGACATGGCCGAAGCCGGCAGCCGTGAACGCCTCCAGCTTTTTCAGCACGGCGGGCGGAAAAGCAACGTCCGACGCACGGTAGATTTCGCGGGCGATGGTGCGGATTTTGTCCACTAGTGGCACGGCGGGTTCGTATAGCGGCCGGTACGATGCCCCGCTCTCGATCGCGTGCAGCACGGCCTGCGCCAGGTCGGTCGCACCGGCGGCACCGGCGGACCAGTGGGTACACAGCACAACTGGCGTGGGCGCCATACCGTCCCGCACGGCCGCGAACTCGGCATCAGTATCCGTCCCGAACCGGTTGAGCGCCACCACGACCGGTAGGCCGAATTTACCCAGGTTTTCGACGTGCCGGGCCACATTGACCAGGCCGCGCTGGACTGCGGCCACGTCTTCCCGACCCAGATCCGCCTTCGCCACGCCACCGTGCATCTTCAGCGCCCGCACAGTCGCGACCACCACCGCGCAGGACGGTGACAAACCGGCGGACGGGCATTTGATGTCTAGGAACTTCTCGCCACCCAGATCGGCGCCGAACCCCGCCTCCGTCACCACATAGTCGGCGAGTGAAAGGCCCAACTGCGTGGCGACGACGGAGTTGCAGCCATGGGCGATATTGGCGAACGGGCCGCCATGCACCAGCGCTGGCGACCCGGCTAGCGTCTGCACCAGGTTGGGCGAAAACGCATCCCGCAGCAGCACGGCCATGGCCCCATCCGCTTGTAGATCCCGCGCCGTCACGGCCGGGCCGTCGCGACGGGCGGCAACCTGGATGCGGCCCAACCGGTCCTGCAGGTCTTCCAGGCTGGTGGCCAGGCAAAACACCGCCATCACTTCACTGGCGACGGTGATGTCGAACCCGTCCTCTCGCGGGGAACCGTTCGTGGGGCCACCCAGGCCGTTCACGATCGATCGCAACGCCCGGTCGTTCATGTCGATCGCGCGCCGCCAGCCGATCCGCCGCGTATCGATGCCCAGCGCGTTGCCCCAGTACACATGGTTGTCCAGCATGGCCGCCAGCAGGTTGTTGGCGGCGGTGATGGCATGGAAATCGCCGGTGAAATGCAGGTTGATATCCGCCATTGGCACAACCTGGGCGTAGCCGCCGCCGGTCGCCCCGCCCTTCACCCCGAAACACGGGCCGAGCGAGGGCTCGCGCAGGCAGATCATCGTGCGCCGCCCGATATGATTTAGCGCGTCACCGAGACCCACGGTGGTAGTCGTCTTCCCCTCACCAGCTGGCGTAGGGCTAATGCCCGTGACCAGGATCAGTTTTCCCGGCGGCTTCCCGCGTTGTGCGGCGATGAAGTCGAGGCCGATCTTTGCTTTGTATTTGCCATACGGCTCCAGCGCGTCGGCGGGAATGCCGGCCCGGGCGGCGATGGCAGCAATCGGTTCCAGCGTCGCAGCGCGGGCGATATCGAGGTCGGATAGCATCAGGCAGCCTTTTGATATGCGTTGCGAAGGTCGTCCATGGCACCTGCCATTGCGGCAGCAGCCATGGTCATATCGGCCGGCGTGATCGCGCCGATGCAGCCGACCCGGTAATGTGGCGCGCCGGTTTTGGTGAAATTACTGATCAGCACGCCCCGCACCTTCAACCGGTCGACAAAAGATTGTAGGTCCCACCACGGCTCGGACGGGGCAGCGACGTTCATCACGATCGGGCCTTGCAGCGCGTCGGGCAGCATCGGGATGATACCATGAGCGCGCATGCCGTCCCGCAGTGCGTCCCGATTGGCCGTATAGCGGGCGAGGCGCGCCGGCCGGCCCTCCGCATCATAGCGGTCTAATGCTACGTCCAGGGCCGCAATCGCCTGGGCGGCGGGGGTGAAGCGATGGCTGCCGGAACCGGTCCGCAGCGTATGGGTATACAGGTCTGCCAGGTCCAACGACCAACTACCGGCCCGGCCGACGCCATCCAGCAGACGATCGATCCGGGCGACACTGATCGATAGGCCGGGTAGGCTTTCGAGGCATTTATTGGCCGTGACGATCACGCAATCGACCATCGGCAGCGCCCCCAGATCGAACGGCAGCGCCCCCATGGCCGATACCGCGTCGATCAGCACCCGGCGGCCAACCGCCCCGGCCGCCTGGGCCAAGGCAGGCGCATCGTGGACGATACCGGTCGACGTCTCGTTATACACCAGCGCCAAATGCGACAGGCCAGGGTCGGCCAGCAGCGCTGCGGTCACGGCAGCCGGGTCAACCGGCGTGTCGGGCGGCACGGGCATCAGGATCACGCGCCGCCCTGCCTCATGCGCCAGGCGGGCCATGCGCGCGGCGTACTCCCCGGTATCGGGCACCAGTACGCCGCAATCAGGCGAAACCAGGGTCCGCAATGCTGCCTCTATCGCAAAATGGCCGCTGCCGGGCAGCAGCAATGCCGTGTGCTCGTCCGGATGGCCGCCTGCGACGCCGAGCATACGCTCCCGGACCCGGGTTACGCGATCGCGGAACACCATGTCCCACGGGGCATAATCCTCGGCGGCAGCGGCGCGCACGCTCGGATGGGTCATAACGGGGCCGGGGATCAGCAGCAGCATCGGACGTCGCTCTTGTTATTCGGGTTTCCCCATCGGTCGCGCGTAACGGGGGCGAAATCAAGGTGGCCTGTTGCATCTCGCCCGGTCTTGCTATGCACAGTGTGGATCGGAGTTGCGCGCATGACCTCACCCCTGCCCTTTCCGGACTGGGTCCCCCTTTGGGTGCACTTGGTTATGCTGGTCGCGTTTGCCGGACTGGCACTGCTGTTTGTGGTTATGCCGTTCTCGGTATTTGGTGTAAAAAATCGACTGGAACTGATCGAGGCGCGGCTGGACGATATCCAGGCGGAGCTGCGGTACATGTCCAAGGGGCCCGCCATGCCGGCACCCGACAACCCGGCGCAGGATGAGCGGTTCGGCACGTTTCGGGCGCAGGTCGCGGGCGGATTGCCGCATGGCGTGACGCCGGACCAGGCGATCCGGGCAGAGCCGCGGCTGTCCCGCGCCTGGACCAAGCCCCCCGCCGTACCAATGCCGGCCCCGCCTTTGTCCGCGCCCCCTTTATCGGCGCAACCTTTATCCGCGCCGGCGGTGAAGCGTTTCGGCGCGAACCAGGCGGGCATGCCGTAATGCGCGTAACCCTGCTGCAGATGAACCCTGGCGCGGATAAGCAAGCCAATATCGACCAGGCAACCCGGCTGCTGGACGAGGCCGCGGCCGACACGCCCGATTTAGTGTCATTGCCGGAGATGTGGACGTGCCTGGGCGGCGATTTCGCGGCCAAGCGCGCCATGGCCGAGCCATTGCCCGAACCCGGCGGCACCGGCGGCCCGGCCTACGAGTTCTTGCGCCACGCCGCACGAAGCCGGCGCATGACCGTCCATGGCGGGTCGCTGTGCGAGTCCGGGGGCGGCACGCTATTCAACACCACGGTCGTATTTGGCCGGGATGGGGCAGAGCTGGGGCGGTATCGCAAGATCCACCTATTCGATATCACCACGCCGGACGGCACCGGCTATCGGGAAAGTGCAAGCTACGGAGCCGGGGACCAGGTCGTGACTGTCGAGGCGGGCGGAATGCGGCTGGGTTTGGCCATTTGCTACGATTTGCGCTTTGCCGAGCTGTTTCTAGCCCTACGCCGCGCCGGTGCCGACCTGCTAATGCTTCCAAGTGCCTTTACGGTGCCGACCGGGCGCGACCATTGGGAGGCGCTGATCCGGGCGCGCGCGATCGAAAATCAATGCTGGGTCGCAGCCGCCGCCACGTGGGGCCAGCACCGGGATGGCGGGGGTGGGGCGCGCCATACGTTCGGACACTCGATGATTGTGGACCCCTGGGGGTCCGTGGTCGCGATGGCCGCAGATGGCGTCGGTGTCGTCAGTGCCCGGATCGATCCGGCCCGGACGGCGCGGGTACGTCGTGACATGCCGGTTCTGGAGCACCGCCGGCTTGCGTGACCCGGCCCGTGCAGAGTTGCTGGTCCCGATCGCGCCGGCCGGGCCACATTTCGGGCATGTGGTCGAGCGGATCGCGTTCGTGGCGGCGCCCACCCCCTTGGCAACGGCCTGCCGCACCCGGCTGGTGCACGCCTATGGCGACGCGGGCATCGATGGGGCGGATGCCGTCGTGTGCCTAGGCGGCGACGGTTTCATGCTGGAGACTTTGCATCGCCTACTTTCGGCCGGGTCGGGCACCCCGGTATACGGCATGAATTGCGGCTCGGTCGGCTTTCTGATGAACACGCTGGATGAGGCCGATTTGCCCGGCCGCTTGTCCAGAGCCCAGGCGGCAGTGCTGCACCCACTGCGAATGGTGGCCGTAACCCAGGCTGGCGCGGTCGAGGAGGCGGTGGCGCTAAACGAGGTGTCATTGCTGCGCCAGTTACGCCAGGCCGCTAAAATTCGGATCACCATTGACGGCCGGGTGCGCCTGCCGGAGTTGGTGTGTGACGGGGTACTAGTGTCTACGCCGGCCGGGTCCACGGCTTATAACTTATCCGCGCACGGCCCGATCGTGCCGCTATCCGCCAATCTGTTGCCGCTGACACCTATCAGCGCCTTTCGCCCCCGGCGCTGGCGGGGCGCCCTGCTGCCCAGCACGGTTGACGTGTTGTTTGAGGTGCTGGAGCCAGACAAACGTCCTGTGGCGGCGGTTGCGGACTTTACCGAGGTGCGGCGGGTCGTGTCGGTGTCCGTCAGCGAGGATCGGAGTGTCAGCGTAAACGTGCTGTTCGATCCGGAGCAGGGCCTGTCCGAGCGGATCATCGCCGAACAGTTTACGGTATAACGGCTTAAGTAGGTGCCGGTCCACCGCAGGTATGTGCAATCGCGTCGGACCGATGTTTTAGGCGGCTGTGAGTGCTCGCGTTTCCGCCGGTGCCGGCATTGCAACCGAAACCGGACGGGTTACCGGGTCACGCACGGTGTACCCACGGCCCCAGACAGTTCCAATCACACTTGGGGCGCCGGCGTCGGCCAGCTTCCGCCGTAACTTACAGATGAATACGTCGATGATTTTGGCTTCTGGCTCATCCATGCCGCCGTACAAATGGCTCAGGAACGCCTCCTTCGTCAGCACCATGCCCCGGCGTAGGACGAGGAGTTCAAGGATCGCGTACTCTTTACCGGTTAAGTGGACGCCGGTTCCGTTAACTGAGACTTCACGTACATCTAGTTTTAACTGCACGGGCCCGATCCACAGTGTGGGCTGGGCGTAGCCCTTGCTGCGGCGGATAATGGCCTGCATGCGGGCCAGTAACTCGGCGGTGTCGAACGGCTTTGCAATCACGTCGTCGGCACCGCAGCTGAACGCTTTTACCTTCGCCTGCGGCCGGGTCAGGCTCGATGTAACCAGAACAGGGGTGTCGATCCGGCCCGCGCGCAAACGGCGTAGGACCTCAAACCCCTCAATGTCGGGCAGCATGAGGTCGAGTACGACGAGGTCGTAATCGTAGCGCCGTGCGAGTTCGACCGCCTCCTCCCCGCAATCGATATGGTCGACCACGGCCCCGTTGCTTTTAAGGAACAAGGTCAGGCCACGGGCTGTCGTCAGGTCACTTTCGATAAGCAATACACGCATGGGTTGTTACCTCCGCTCGATAACGACTTTAATACAACCTTTACGTGCAGCCGTCTACACCGAAGATGTTTTTATCAGCGCCGTTTCCAATATTCTCTTAAATTAGGCACGCGACCCTATGAATGCGACACCAACGCCGGATCTAACACGACTTGGGGTTGTGTTTGCGGAATTTCGGGCTCTTGCCTGTCGGCTTGGTGTTGCCCGCATCGGTGGCGTGGTCACGGCCGTTGACAGCCTTTCGGTGCAGATCGCCGGCTTGGCCGGCTTCACCGCCATCGGCTCCCG
>JAYVTX010000165.1:0-5484 GCA_043788425.1 Rhodospirillales bacterium | reverse complement strand
AATATCGGGGATGCATCGGCGTCCATGCCGGAGCAAGCCAGTATGGCGCTTCTAACCGGCGGGATCGTCATGGCTGGCCTGGTCCGAAAGCGTCGAGGCGTTCGATAGTTTTAGGGCACCGAAACACGGTTCTGCTTTCAAACCGTGTGTTTGTCCGCCCCGCCCCGCCCCGCCGCTGTAGCCGCTGCATTTCGGGAGCATGCGGCCTACCGGTCCTCGGCCAAGAACTCCAACTCGCCCAAACCCAGCTTTCCCAGACCCTTACCGATCTGAACGCCGTATTTGACGCGCCGGGTAGCCAGATAAAGCCCGCCATAGACGCCCGTCTGCGCCAAGCCGATCGCAACCGTTCCGGCCCGCGTCAGCCACGGATGGCGGCTGATCGCCCGGCGTACGCTGGCCGAATGCAGGGCACTGCGTCGCAGCCGTCCGCTCATGTACCGGGGGGTTAGGCGCGCATTTTCGTTAAACTCATGCACCCGGGCGCTGGGGCACCAGACATAGCGGCGGCCCTGCTGCGCCAGGCCAAGGAAAAGCAGCGTATCCTCACCGCCGGATCGGCCAAAAACCTCATCAAACGGCGTGGGGCCGACCAGGCAGCGGTCGCGCACCAGCATTGAATTGCCGGTGCCCAAGCCACGGCCCCGCGGCGGCCACCAATCGAGCGGCCGTATCTCTGCATCTGCCGCCATGCCGAAATCCACAGTGTAGAAATAGCCGGCCGGGTCCCAGGCGGGGGGTGCGCCCTCCCAGACCGGGAATTTCGGCCCGAACGAGGCGTCGGCCCCGGTGCGCGCCAGGCAGGCGGCGTGTTGCGCCAGCCATTCCGGCTCTGGCGCTTCGTCATCGTCCACAAACGCAATCAACCGGCCGGCGCTGGCGGCAACGCCCAGGTTGCGCGCCTGGGCGATGTTGCGACTGCCAGCCTCGACATGGCGTACTGGCACCGGGGATTGCGCGGCCAATTGCGCGACCAGCGGGCGGCATAGGCGGTCCGGGTGGTTGTCTGCGGCCACGATCTCCCACGCCAGGCCAGGTGCGACCTGCGCAAAACAGGCGCGGAGCGTGCGTTCCAGCAGCGCCAGCCGGTCGAAGCAGGGGATGACGACGCTGATGGTGGCCATAGGACTCGCTTCCGGTGCGGTCACGTTATAGACGCGGAGGATGGCCAAACGCCAAACGGATCGCTGGGTTGGGAACCTCGCCACCGCCGTGCTGGCGTGTACGCTGCTCTATGCGATTGTGGGCATCCCGGAGTTCGATCGCGACCGGGTCAACGCGACCGACTACGTGAACCCGCTAAACCGCTTCATCTGGTTGGGTCTGCTGGCGCTGGCGGTGCCCGTCGCTGTGGTCAGCTGGCGGCGGATCGTCCGGCTGCTGATGGCGAGCTGGCCGTTATTGCTGCTGTACGCCTACTTTGCAGGCAGCACGGTTTGGGCGCTGGACGGGGCGGCATCTACCCGGCGGCTGCTGTTCACCGTTGTGCAACTGCTGTTGATGGTCGTGCTGCTATCGGGCCTACGCCGGCCATCGACGGCCCATGTGATCGTGATCGGCGTGTCGGTCCTGGCCGCCCTGATGGATTTGGGCGCGTACATCGCCATGCCGGGCTACGCGATGACGGATGAGGGCTTTGCCGGCCTGCAGCTGCAAAAGAACCAGACGGGCCTGATGATGATGTATGGCTGCATGGCGGCGGCGACCGGTTTCTTTCTGCGCCGGAACCGCGTGTGGCGCATAGGGATCCTTGGGTCGCTCGGCCTGATGTTGCTACTGCTGATCGCAACGCGCAGCACCACCAGCCAGGCCATCACGCTGCTGGCCGCCCCCGTGATGCTGGGCATGCTGGCGGTAGCGACCCAGTCCCGGGGTACGATCTGGGCCATTATTCTGGCATCTTTCGCGGGGCTGATGGCGGCCGCGTTCCTGTATGTCGCCATCTGTGCCGTCACGGGTGCGGACCCGCTGCTGCCAATGAAAGGGGCCACATTCACCGGCCGCACCGACCTATGGCAGTTCGTGATCGATGAGTGGGTAAAGCGCCCCTGGCTCGGTGCCGGCTACGCGTCGGTCTGGTCGATCGACCCGGCGATCCAGCCCAGCCTAAAAAGTGACATGTGGTTCGGTGTGTACGCGATCATCAACGAGGGGCATCAGGGCTACCTGGACCTGCTGGCAACGGGCGGCATACTGGGGCTGCTCGGCGGTCTGTTCGTCGTGCTGCGCACGGTGGGCATTGGCGCGCGGGCCATGACACAGGCGGACCCGGCGTCGCTCGCCGACCCGCGCGGTACCCTCGCCCGGCCCACCGCGATCTTTCACATGACGCTTCTGACCAGCCTGCTGGTGCATAATTTTACTGAAAGCAATCTGTTTTCGAACAATTCGGTACTGGCGGTCGCGTTCGTCTTGGCGGCGCTGGATTTGGAGCAATGGCGGCTGGGTCATCCATCGCGCGTCAGGCCCGCAGCCGCCGTCGCAGCAGGACGGCCATCAGCGCAATCTGCGTGGCCTGCCCCAATAGCGTAGCACCGATCGCCCAGGGCGCACCCCACGGCAGCAGCACCGGCAGCGCCATGATCACCACGAGTGCGGCCACCAGATCCAGCACCGCCAAAGGCCGGAATTCGCCGATGCTCAGCACCGCCGTATTCAGCGCCACCGCGACACTGCCCAACATGACGTTGGCGCCCCAAAGCAGTACCAGCCAGCCGGGATCGGCATACCGGCCGTGGTAAAGCACGTCGCTGATCCAGGGCCAGGCGAGCAGCACGATCCCGCTCCACACCAGGCTGGCCGCCATTGTGACCGCGGCGCCGGCCCCGATCTGGCGTAGCACCGCCGGCCGGTCGCGCTGGGCCCAGGCGGCGCTGATGGCGGGAAAGCCGATCGATGTCCATGCGGCGGACAGCATCCAGGCCGGGCGGATCACGACCTGCACTGCCGCCAGCGCCCCCAACGCGTCCGCACCATAGCGCCCCACCACCGCGAAGCTCGACAGCCGGCTGGTAACCTCACCCGAGCCGGCGCCGAGCAACAACCAGCCCGAACCGCGCAGGATCGACGCCTGCGCCCGCAACGCCGCCGTGCCCAGCATGGGCCGCAGCCTGCCCAGTAAAAATAGCAAAACTGTGCCCGATGGTAGGGCATAGGCCACGCCCACGATCGTCAGCACCCGGCCCGCATCGGGCGTGTGGCCCAGCGCCAGATCGCCCATCAGCCCCGCCGCCGCCGCCGCCAGCACCGACGCGGACAGGATTGCGGCAACGCCCGGCCGCTGCCGGCTGAACGCGAAGGCACGCACATACTGGAACAGCAGGAACGCGGGCGTGAACAGCGCGGCGCCGGGTTCCGCCAGACCCGATTGCGACGCCCGTACCGACAGCATTGCGTTGCCGATTGTGACCCCCACGGCCGCCAGCACGCATAGGCCCAGCATGACGGTCAGCAAAAACCGCTCCGGATCCCGGCGCGCCGCCAGCCCGTGCGATGCGGACGGCAATTTATACAGGTGCGTAATTGCCAGCGTGCCCTGCAGCGTGCCCAGCATCCACGCGACAGCCAGCCAGAACACGTAGACGCCGTAGGACGACGCTGCCCCGTTTCGGATCAGCCACAAATTCACGCCGAATGTCAGGGCAGAGCCTAAACCCTGCTCCACCAACGACACGACGTAGCGCATCAATCCTGAAACACGGGTTTTTCGCGGCTACCCCGCGCCCATTCATACACTTGCAGCATCTGCTGCGCCTTCGCCGGCCATGTGAAACGCCGGGTTATACGCGCCACCCCGGCGGCGGCCATGGCGGCGAGCGGGGCTGGGTCGGCCGCCAGCCGGGCCAGCGTGCTATGCAACGACGCGACGATCTGCGCCCGGGGTGCCAGCGGCAGCGCCACGCCGCATTCGGGCGTAATCAGTTCGGCCGGGCCGCCATAATCCAGCACGACGGGCACAACGCCCGACGCCATGCACTCCAGCACCACGCCACCCCCGAACTCACGCAGGCTGGGGAACACCAGCACATCCATGCGGGCCAGGATGGGGGCGAGCTGCGGGTGAGGGACCTTGCCATGCCAAATCACGCTGGCGCCCAGCGCCTGGGCCTGCGCGCGCAATGCCGCCTCCTCCGGCCCGAAACCGATGATATCGAGCGTGATTGCGCCCGAAAGCAGCAGCGGCGCGGCGGCGTCTAGAACCATGCTGGCCCCCTTGAACGGCACCAGCCGGCCCAGGAACACGCAGCGCAGGGGACGTCCGTAGCTGTCCGGCGTGCGAACGGCCGGTGTGGGAAAGCGGTCCGGCTCGATCGCATTTTCCGGTAGCAGGACGGCTTTGTCGCGCCAGCGCGGCTCCAAATCCTGCATCGCACCACGGCTGCCGATCACGATGGCCGCAGCGCTATCCCGCGTGCTGCGATAGCCGGGCACGTAGCGGTATGCGCCCCGTAGGCGGGATAGCGGCTCACGCTCCTGCCGGCGTAGGTCTGGGAACTCGGCGGGCCATGGTAGCCCGCCATTGATGGGCCCCAGCACGAACGGCACGCCGGCTGCGGCGCATCGGGGGGCCATTGGGCTGGGAATGGCCGGGCTTACGGGCGTAACCCGGTGCACCACGTCGTACGCGCCGGCGCGAATGGCAGGACCGAACCGGCGCCAGGCCAGGTGTTCCAGCAGCAAATAGGACGGCATCGCCAGCGCCGTTAGCATGGCGTAGCCCTTGTTGGGGCCACTGATGAACGTGACCAGGCGTGCGACGGGATCGAACAGCGCCGACGTGTCGATGCAGGTAAAGTCCCTGCCCTCGATCAGTCCGGTACCGCGCAGGTTCTCACGGTTCCAGGTGCGGGTCACCAAATGCGTGTCGGCCACCTGCGCGATGGCATGGTAGTGCGACCACCCGACCAGGGGCACGCTCTCCCACCCCGGGTTGCAGGATTCGGCCAGGATCAGGACTTTCATTGCCAGCGGCTTTGGCGGAGCGCCTGCGTCAGTTGAAAGGCCAGTCGCCGTCGCCGCCCGGGTCCAAGCTGCGTACCCGAACGCGCCGGCACCGCCGTGGGCCGCCAGCGCAGCTTCGACACGTCCGCCCCGGTCGATAGGTTCACCCGCTCCAGCCCGGCGTCGATCGCCCAGCGCAACGCCTCGCTAACCAACGTCGTCATCACACTGTGCTGCGCCCAGGCCTGATCGTAGCCGGAGTAATACAGATACAGCTCGCGGTCATAAACAAAGCCCAGCCGCATCGCGACCGGCTGGCCAGCGATGTCGAGCGCGAACAGCCATGCGCCAGGCGTTTGCTGGACATAATCGGCCATGAAGCCCTGCGCGCGCGGGTCGGCGAACACATCGTCATGGCGGATCGTGTCATTCCGGCTTGCCCGCTGTTTGTGCATCGTGACGAGCTGTTGCAGTGCCGGGACCGCCGATCGCCCCTGCAGCACCCGCACGGTCCAAGCATGGCCGTCGCGCTGCAACGCGTTG
>JAYVTX010000164.1:0-19486 GCA_043788425.1 Rhodospirillales bacterium | reverse complement strand
GTAGATAACGCTGACCGAGACGCGAATTTTCTCACCGGGGGCGAGGCGCTGGAAGTCGACGTGGATCGGCTTGTCGCTGACGGGATGGTACTGCACTTCGCGCATCAGGGCGCGGGATGCGGTGCCAGCCACGTTGACCTCATACAAGCGGGAGCGCCAGCCGCCGCGGACGAGTTCGCGCATGATGATCCGGGGATCGAGCTGAACGAGTGTTGGTGTCTGCTTTGCACCATAGATGACGGCAGGAACCATTCCCGCGCGGCGGGTTGCACGGGCGCCCCCCGTTCCGGCCCGCTCGCGCGCCACGGCCTCGATCGCCACGAAATTAGCCACTTTGGTATTCCTTCAAACGAAAACCGCCGTTCCTCGCGGAGTACCAGCGCAGGCGGCGGAATAGCGGATGGCGGCGCGGGTGGCAATCCCGGCTCAGGCCCGGTTTAGCCTGGGTCAGGAGAGTGCGCCAACATAGTCTTGGAGAAGTTTCCACCCGACTTCGCCATAGCGGGCGCGCTGTTCGGCGTAAAAGCCTGCTTTTTGCAGGGTGCGGCGGAAGGCATCGGTATCGACGTTGTTGATGAGCAGCCCGGTTTCGGCAAGGTCGCCGCGTAGCTCTGGGTTCATGCGGTTGAGGTCTGCCCGCTCTTCATTTGCCGAACGTTCGAACTCGGCGGCGATGATGTCGCGGTGGCGGGGGGCGAGCGCGTTCCAGATGCGTTCGTTGGCGACGACCCATTTGCCGTCCCAGATGTGGTTAGTGAGGGTGCAGAACTTTTGCACTTCGTAGAACTTGGACGCCTGCACGACGGCCAGGGCGTTTTCCTGCGCGTCGACGGTTCGATTGTTCAGGGCTTCGTAGACGTCATGAAAGTCGAGGCTGGTGGTTTCGGCGCCGAGGGCCCGGAACATGCTGGTCCAAAGTGGGCTCACCGGCACGCGGACCTTCATACCCCTGAAATCCTCGGGCGTTCTGACTTGACGCAAGCTATTGGTGGTCTGGCGAAAGCCGGCATTCCAGATTTTATTCATGGCGATCAGGCCGCGACCGGCCATTTCTTCCCGGATGAATGCCCCGAGCTTACCGTCCATAGCCGACCAAACCTGGCCGTAATCGGTGAAAGAGTAGCCGATGCCGTTGATCGAAGCCTTGGGCACGACGGTCGACATGACGAACCCGGCCATGAGGAAGAACTCGATTTCCCCCTTTACCAGCTTGTCGAGCACCGCGCCGTCACTGCCGAGGGCACTGTCCGGGTAGAGCTTAACAGAAAGCTGCCCGTTGGAGGCTGCCGCAATGCGATCGCAGGCCTGCTGGCCGCGAATATTCATTGGGTGTTCGGGCGCCATGTTGGTTGCGAACCTAAACTGAAAGTCAGCTGCGATGCCGCGTTTTATGGCGAACATTGGCAAGGCGGCGGCAGTGCTTAGCAGCGTCCGGCGGGGTATGGTCATGAGGATTTTCAGTTAATGCCTGGGATGTTTATAATCCCTTAAGACGGATTAGCGCAGGTTTTTCGTCAGAAATAGTTTTCTCGGCTGCGTTTTGATTAAGAAGGAACATTCTATTTTGTGTTGAAGATGAGACCTTTCCGTGCCCGTGCTTCATTATTGTGCACGCCCCCGATGTTGCTAAAGGGAGCGTCAAGATTGCTAGCCGATCAGGGCCGGGCTGGTTCGGATGCGGCCCAGGTTACGATGCGCCGGGCGTTGCCGGCCCAGGTGTAATCATGCTGTTCCAGCGCTACCCGGGCGGCGGTACCGAGGCGGGTGCGAAGGGCCGGGTCGGCGACGAGGGTGGCGATGGCGGCCCACATGGCGTGGGGATCGGACGGATCGAACAGCAGCGCGGTTTCGCCGTGGGTCAAGATTTCGCGAATGTTGGGTTGGTCGGGTGCGACGATGGCGCGGCTGGCGGCCATATAGTCGAAGATTTTGAGGGGTGAGGCGTAGGACGTGACCTGCGGCTGCAGGGCGATGTCGAAGGCTGCGACGGCGTCTGGCACATGGGCATGCGGGACGACGCCGGTGAAATGGACGCGCGGGCCGAGATTGAGGCTCGTGGCGAGTTGTTCCAGTTCGGCCCGGACGGGGCCGTCGCCGACGATGGTAAGCGCCGTGCGGGCGTCGCCTGCGGCCATTTGGCGGATGAGGCCGTCCATGCCGTGCCAGTCGCGGACGAAGCCGACGAAGCCGAGCGTCACAGTTTCGGACTGGCGGGGCGTAGGCGCCGGAAAGCGGTCGAGGACGACGCCGTTCGGGGTGACGTGCAGCCGGCCGGTTGGCACGCCAATTTGAGCGATGATGCTGGCCAGGACTTGGGTCACGGCCAGCACGCGGGTGGCACTACGCCAAACCCGGCGTTCCAACGCATGGGCGATCCGTTGTAGACGGAGGGTGCCGAAGCGGCTGCGTTCTTCGGCAAGGGGGGAGTTTACTTCGAGGTACAAGGGTATGCCCGTGCGGCGCGCCAGCCAGGCGCCGGCCAGGTAATAGAGGTTGTAGCGTTCGTAGATCAGTTCAGGCTGGAAGGCGCGGGCGGCGGCGGCGAGTTTGCGGTAGGCGGGAATGTTGTAGGCGAGCTCTGCAACCTCGCCCAGCGCGCCGGGGAGGAGGCGGCGGAGGCGGGCGACGGTGCCGCTTTCGCCGCCAAAGCCGCTGGATTCGTAGAAGCTGGGGCCGACGACCAGGACCTCGTGCCCGGCGGCGCGGAAGGCGGCGATGAGTTCGTCAACATGGACGCTTTGCCCGTCGCGGGACTGGATGCGGTGGCTGTAGAGGATTCGCATTAGAGGGGCGTGAGCGTCCAAAGTGCGCCGGGAAGTGCGCTGGGCTCGCAAAAAACCGGGGCGGCGTTGGCGGTGCGGATGGTGGTTGGCAGGCCCATGCGGCCCCGCAGCGCCCGGAAGAGTGCGCCGTGGGCCACGACCAGGACGGGAGCGTCTAGCGCCAAGGCGCGATTGATGGCGCGGACGCCGCGATCGCCGAGGTCGGCAAACGACTCTCCGCCAGACGGGGTTTGATCGCCGGCGAGCCAACGGTCGAACCAGTCGCCCATTGGCTGACCTTCTTGGACGCCGAAAGCGACTTCGGCCAGGTCGGGGTCCTGTTGGATGGTGAGGCCGATTGCGCTGGCGACGATTTCGGCGGTGCGGGTCGCGCGGGACAGGGGCGAGGCGATGATGGTGCGGATGCCGCGATTACGCAGGCGGCTCGCGGCGGCGTGGGCCTGGGCGATACCTGTCTCGTTCAGTGGGATGTCGATCGAGCCTTGGGAGAGGTTTTGGGCGTTCCAGTCCGTCTCACCATGGCGGAGGTAGTAGAAGGCGCGGGATGTGATCATCAGTCGAACAACGAGCTGACGGAGCTTTCGTCGGAGATCCGCTGCATGGCCTCGGCTAAAAGCGGTGCGATCGTGAAGACGCGCATGTTGGGTGCTGCCTCGACCGCATCGGTGGCGAGGATGCTGTCGGTGATGGTCATGGAATGCAGGGGCGAACTGCCGATCCGGGCGGCGGCGGCACCGGATAGGACGCCGTGGGTGCAATACGCGCTGGCCGATGCGGCCCCCTGTGCCATGAGGGCGGTTGCGGCCGTGACCAGCGTGCCGCCGCTATCGACGATGTCGTCCACCAGGATGCAGGACCGGCCGCGAACGTCGCCGATGACGTTCATGACTTCACTGACGCCCGCGCGTTCGCGGCGTTTATCGATGATGGCGAGGTCGCAGTCGAGGCGACTGGCTAGCGCGCGGGCGCGGGCGACGCCGCCCACGTCGGGGCTGACGATCACGATCTCCTGCCCGGCATATCGTTCGGCAATGTCGGTCGTGAACAGGGGGGCGGCGTAGAGGTTGTCGACCGGGATGTCGAAGAAGCCTTGGATTTGGCCCGCGTGCAGATCCATGGTCAGGACGCGGTTTGCCCCGGCCTCGGTAATCAGGTTGGCGACTAGTTTGGCGCTGATGGGTGTGCGGGGGCCGGCCTTTCGGTCCTGGCGAGCGTAGCCGAAATAGGGGATCACGGCCGTGACCCGGCGGGCGCTGGCGCGGCGGAGTGCGTCGAGCGTGATCAGCAATTCCATGAGGTTGTCGTTGGCGGGGAAGCTTGTGCTTTGGATGACGAACACGTCTTCGCCGCGGACGTTTTCCTGGATTTCGACGAAGATTTCCATGTCTGCGAAGCGGCGGACGGAGGCGTGGGCGAGCTGTATACCGAGCGCCTTTGCCACCGCCTCGGCCAGGGGGCGGTTGCTGTTGCAGGCGACGATTTTCATGGGTGGCGTATTCCGGCGTTTGTTGCCAGGGTTTTAGCGGGATGCAGACGTGCTGTCACGGCTCAGTCACGCATCCGGTTTGCGGCCGCCGGCATTGGTGATGACGTCGCGGACGCCGCCCGCGGCCTCGCTGGCCACGGCCACGGCGACATCGCCCCAAAAGCGGCTGACGGTGGCGGGCGGGACCTCGTTCAACTGCAGGATGCGGCCGCGTTCGCCCCGGGCGTCGGCGACGGTCCATTGCACTTCGATGCGGATGGTGCCGGCCAGGCCGGGGGCGGTTTCGACAACTCCGGCCAGGCTGAAATCTGCGCCGCGGGCGTCGTCCTGGATGATAAGACCGAGGGCAGTGAGCTTGGCGCGCATCTGGGCGGGCAAGCTGGTGTTGCCGTCGCCGGGCGCGCCGGTGACGCCGGTGAACCAAATGCGGGCCGGCCGGTTCAGCAGGCTGTTGGGGTCGGATTGCTTTGCCGCAGCCTCGATCCGGCCCAGGAGCGAGGCGATGGCGGGGGCGGCGGTTTTGGCGGCGGCGGTGAGGGTTGCGGGTGCGGCGGCGGACCAGGTGGCGGCGGCAATGGGGGGGCTTTCGCTTGTGCCCATGACGACGTTGGCCGGGTCGCGGATCGTGTAAGTGGGAATGACGTCTGTGCCGCGCAGTTCGGCTGTCATGCCCAGCGACCATTCGCGGGGGCGGGACCCGGTTGTTGCGGGGATATCCTCGGCCGCAAGGGCGTCGGCGACTGCGGCGGCCCAGGCGGTGGCGCCGGCGGCTGGTAGTAGGGATTCGGATGGGGTCGGGATCGATAGGCGGCTTGGCGGTGGTTGGGCGAGGCGGGTGGCATTGGTGCCGGGGCGGCCGAAGAAGGGCTGGGGCAGGGTGCCGCAGCCGGTTAGCAGGAGCAGCAAAAGGGCGAGCCGGATGGCAGTCATGGCGCACGCTCCAACACGATGGCGCTGATCTGGTGCCCGATCGGCCCGGCATTGGCCAGGGTGCGGCGGCGGTGACTCCAAAACCTGGGGTCGGGGAGGGTATCGGCGTCGAGGATGGTGGTGGCGGTGCCGGCCAGGCGAGCCGCGCAGTAGCCAGCGAGGTCGAAGTGCCAATGGCCGGGGCGGCCGCCGATTAAGAAGCGGGTATGGGCCGGGTCGTGGGCGAGGATGGCATTGCGAAGGTCGGCAGTGACTTCGTAGCTGGGCTGGCGGATGCAGGGGCCGATTACGGCGGCGATGGGGCCGGGCGAGAGGGCCTGCATGGCGCGGACGGTGGCCTCTAGCACGCCGGCCAGTGCGCCGCGCCAGCCGGCGTGGACTGCGCCGATTACGCCGGGTCCGGCGAGGAGAACGGGGGTGCAATCGGCGGTGATGACACCGATCGCCACGCCCGGCGCGGTGGTGACAAGGGCGTCGGCCTGGGGTGTCTGGCCGGGCCAGGGGCCGGTGGCGTAGGCGACGGCGGCACCGTGGACCTGGTGGACACCGACCAGGGTTTTGGCGCCGAGGTGTTGGCGGACCCGGTGTCGGTTTTCGGCGACATTGGCCGGGTCGTCGGTGCCGGAGGTGCTGCAGTTCAGGCTGTCATACGGCCCGGTGCTGATGCCGCCGGTGCGGGTGAAGAAGCCGTGGCGGAAGGGGAGCGGGCCGGTGAGGGGCGTCATGTAAAACCTGGCGGTGTGGGGAGGGATGGGGCCTGGACGACTAGGGCCTGGAACAAGCGGCCCATCCGGCCGGGTTCGGCGAGGCGTTGGGCGGACTGGATGAGGGCGGCGGCGCGGGCTGGCGGCTGGCTTTCCGCGAGGCGTCCGGTACGCTGAAACAGGCCAAGATCGGCGAGGAACAGGCCCTGGGCGCGGGGGCCATGCGTGGCTGCGCCGGCTGTTGTGGCAGTTTTGGCGAGGGCTGCGAAGTCGACGTGGGCAGTGAGGTCGGCCTGGCCGGGGTCGATCAGGGGGTTCGTTGGACGGCCATCGCGTAGGGCCTGCAGGCTGTCGCCGGGGGCGCTGTGGGCCGGGCCGTAATCGAGGAACAGGGCGGTGCCGGCGTGGCGGACGCGGGTGGCGATTGCGGTGATGAAGGCTTGGGCGGCGTCGTTCTGTTCGCGTACGTCGCCGGGTTGGCCGGGGGGTAGGGTCGGGCCTGGTCGTTCGATGAATGCGCCGTTGGCGACGAAGCGTTCGGCCCAGGTTTCTCGATAGACGAACTGGCGGATGGGAAGGGCGTCCAGGAACTCGTTGGCGAACAGGATGATTGGGCCAGGTGGGACGGCGTCGAGCGTGCTGTGCCAGGTGGCGCGGGGAACGGCCGCGGCCTGGATGGCGCGGAGGCGGGGGGAGGTTTCGATGAAGTGGACCTGTAGCGCGGCGTGGAAGGCGGGGATTAGGGCGGCGGCGCGGAGGGCGTCGGCCATGAGGGTGCCGCGTCCGGGGCCGGCCTCGACCAATAAAACCGGGTTGGGTTCGCCCATGGCCTGCCATTGAATGGCCGCCCATGCGCCGAGTAGTTCACCGAAGACTTGGGTGATTTCCGGCGCCGTCGTGAAGTCGGCGAAGGGGTTTTGGGTGGCGTAATAGAGGGCATTGGCGCGGGCCATGAACACGTCGAGCCGCTCCATCAGGCGATGGCGGGGCGCGGGCGGAGGATGAGCCACAGGCCAAACAGGACCATGGGGATGGAGAGCAGCTGCCCCATGGTGGCCCCTGCGAACAGGAAGCCGAGGAAGGCGTCGGGCTGGCGAAAAAGCTCGCCGATGCTGCGGGCGATGGCGTAGCCGATGAAGAAGGTGCCGGATAATGTGCCGGTGCGGGCGCGAATGCTGGGGATGGAACATAGGGCGGCGAGGATGAGGCCGAGGAGCAGGCCCTCCATGCCGGCCTGATAGAGTTGGGAGGGGTGGCGGGGGTCGGGTCCCGCGTTGGGGAAGACCATAGCCCAGGGTACATCCGGAGCGACCCGGCCCCACAGTTCGCCATTGATAAAGTTGGCGAGGCGACCGAGGAACAGGCCGATGGGGGCTACGACGACGAGGCGGTCGCCGAAGCCGATGACTGGGATACCGTAGCGGCGGCAGTAGACGATGATGGCTACCAAGACGCCGAGTGCGCCACCATGGAAGCTCATCCCGCCCTGCCAGACCATCAGTGCGCTGAGTGGGTCGGCCAGATATTGCGACGGTTGATAGAACAAGACGTAGCCGAGGCGGCCGCCGATGACGACGCCCAACGTGGCCCAGGTAAGGAAGTCGTCGACCTGTAGCTCGGTCGCGACCGGGGGGGAGAGGCGCACGAGGCGGCGGAGAATCCGCCAGGCCAGGAGCAGGCTTACGATATAAGCGAGGGCGTACCAGCGGATGGCGAAGGGGCCGATCGCGAAGATCACCGGCTCGATGCGGGGATAGGTGATGGTGGCGATCATACGTATGGCTTCATCTGTAAGGCTCTGGGCCGGCGAGTAGGGCGACGTAGCGGGCGACCCCGTCTTCCAGGGATGTGAAAGGGCGGTCGTAGCCTGCGGCACGGAGGCGGTCCATGCGGGCCTGGGTGTAGGACTGGTATTGGCCGTGCAGGGCGGCGGGCATGGCAATGTAGTCGATCGCGCGCGGACGCCCGGCGGCGTCGCACACGGCGTAGGCGAGGTCGCGATACGTGCGGGCGAGGCCTGCGCCCAGGTTAAACAGGCCGCTGACTTCTGGATGGTCGAGGAGCCAGAGCATTGTGTCGACCACATCATCGACATGGATAAAGTCGCGTTGCTGGTCGCCGTCGGCAATATCTGGGCGGTCGGAGCGGAAGAGCTGGGCGGGGCGGCCGGCGGCAACGTCGTCGTATTTGCGTTTGACGACGGAGATCATGGCGCCCTTGTGATACTCGTTAGGGCCGTAGACGTTGAAGAACTTCAGGCCGACGCATTGGGTTGGGCGGACGGTGGCGGCGTGGACGTGACGATCGAAGGCGTGTTTGGTCCAGCCATAAAGGTTGAGCGGGCGAAGGTGCGGGAGTAGCGCCGGGTCGTCGTCGAAGCCGTGGGTGCCGTTGCCGTAGGTTGCGGCCGAACTGGCGTAGATAAAGCGTGCGCCGTGGGTGGTGCACCAGTCGAACAGGCGGCGGGAGAGGGTGACGTTGGTGGCCCAGACGTGGTCACCGTCAGTGGCAGTTGTTTCGCTGATTGCGCCCAAATGGAAGATGGTTGTGATGGCCGGGTTTGTGGCCAGGAAGGCGTCCAGGGCGTCGGGGTGGACCAGGTTGGCGGGCGGGTGCTGGCTGAGGTTTTTCCATTGGCCGGCGTGGCCCAGCGTGTCGACGATCGTAGGCGTGTCGCCCCGGCGGACTAGGGCGGCGTGCAGGTTGGATCCGATAAACCCGGCGCCCCCGGTAATGACGATCATGCGGGTGGTATAAGCCGCTGACATTGGGTGCGCCAATGCCCATACTCCATTATGTTGCAGTGAGGAGTGTGCGTGATGGCCGAACGACCCCGCTTCTTTGATGACCTGGCCGGTGTGGCCGGGGGTGCTTTATCGGCCCTTGCTGGGGTGCGGGAGGAGGCGGAGGCGCTGGTTCGCGCGCGCGTGGACGAGGCGATCCGCAAGCTGGATCTGGTACGGCGGGAAGATATGGAGGCCGTGCAGGACATGGCGTCCAACGCGCGTGCGGCGCAGGAAGTGCTTGAGGCGCGGGTGGCAGCGCTGGAGGCCAAGCACGCTGGTTCATCTGTGCCTGGTACACCTGTGGCCGGTACATCGGAGGTCGATGCGGCAGCGCTACCGCGTCCGCCGGGGGGACCTGGTGCGGCGGTGCATCCGGCTGCGCCTGAGGCGGGAGCGTCCGAGGTTACGCCGGCCGCGATGCCGCCGGGTAGTGCTGCGCCGGGGTCATTTCAGCCGCCGGTTTAATCCGCTGCGCTGGTACAACTGTAATGCGCGCGGTGCGGATGGGTTACCGCCGCGCAGGTTGCTTGCAGCTTCGATTGCTGGACCGGTAGTCTAGGCTTTGCTGCGAGTCGCGGCTTGGGCTCTACGCCTGGTGTCGCGTCCCTTGGGGAGAGTTTGGCATGTCCACCCTCAGTTCCTTTCACGCCGAAACTTCTGCCAACCCGCTGGACGTGGTCGAGCAGGTGATCGTTGCCAATGACTGGGCCTTCGATCGCCGCAATGACAGTGAGATGGCGGCGGAGGCACCGGGCAAGTGGTGCAATTACGGGCTGTATTTCAGCTGGTCGCGAGAAATTAGTGCGATGCACTTCACCTGCGCGTTTGATCTGAAGGTGCCGGCGGCGCAGCGGGTGGCGCTGTATGAGTTGCTGGCGCTGGCGAATGAGAAGCTGTGGATCGGGCATTTCGGCATGGATGAGGATGACGGCATGCCGTTGTTCCGGCACAGCGTGCTGCTGCGCGGTGCATCGACGGCCAGCGCCGAGTCGTTGGAGGATATGGTCGATATTGCCATGACTGAGTGCGAGCGCTTCTACCCGGCGTTCCAATTTGTGTTGTGGGGCGGCAAGTCCCCGGCGGATGCGCTGGCAGCGTCGATGCTGGAGTGTGTGGGCGAGGCGTGATGCTGCCGCCGCTGTTGCTGGTTGGCGGGGGCGCGATGGGTGGGGCGATGCTGGCCGGCTGGCGGGAGGCAGGGGTGTCGTCCGTTGTCGTGATCGACCCGTCGCCGGTGGCTTTGGCTCTGGCTGGGGACGGTGTGTCGGTTGTGGCGGATGCGGCTTCGGTGCCGGACGGGTTTGCGCCGAATTGCTTGATCTTGGCCGTGAAGCCGCAGATGGCGGACGCGGTGCTGCCGGGTCTGGCACGGTTTGGCGGTGTGGCGCTGTCGATTATGGCCGGTCGGAATGTGGCTGGGCTGGGGGCGGTACTGGGCGGGCCGGTGGTGCGGGCGATGCCGAATACGCCGGCGGCGATCCGGCAGGGCATTACGGTGGCGTGTGCGGGGCCGGGCGTCAGTGCGGCACAGCGCGATCTGTGCGACGCGCTGTTGCGGGCCGTGGGCGTTGTTGAATGGGTGGATGACGAGGGATTGCTTGACGCCGTGACCGCAGTGTCCGGGGGCGGTCCTGCTTATGTGTTCCTGCTAGCCGAACTGCTGGAGCAGGCGGCGAAGGACGAGGGTCTGCCGGCGCCGCTTGCCCGGCTTTTGGCACGGGTAACGGTCGCCGGGTCGGGGGCATTGCTGGCGGCACGGACCGAGGATGCAGCGGAATTGCGGCGGCAGGTCACTAGCCCGGCTGGCACGACGGAGCGGGCGTTGGCGGTGCTGATGGCGGAGGGAGCCTGGCCCGCATTGGTTCCGCGGGCGATTGCGGCGGCTGCGGCGCGATCGCGAGAACTGGCGGCGGGAGTAGCTGTGGTTCCGGCCACTGGGTAGGCGATCCGGGGGGGTTCTTCGGCACTGGGCGGCCGATGTAGCCGGCATGGGAGAGTTGGACTAGCGTCACGCCCATGCGACTTCGACTAGTACAGCGTATTTGCGCCTGCGGGTTTGGGCTTATGCTTGCGGGCGGCGCCGTCCATCCCGCGCTGGGGCACCCGCATGTCTGGATCACGGTCCGGGCGGAACTTGTGTTCTCGGACAGTCTGGTCACTGAGGTTCGTCAGCATTGGACGTTTGATCCTGCGTATTCGGCCTATGCCATCCAAGGGCTTGGCAGTGCCGATGGGACGCTCAACGAGGGCCAACTGCGCCAGCTTGCAATGGTCAACACTGAGTCGCTGGGCGAATTCGGGTACTTCACTTTCCTGAAGGTAAACGGGCAGAATCAGGTATTTTCGCGGCCGCGCGACACCGCCATGGTTTTGGAGGGCGGAAGGCTTACGCTGACCTATAGCCTGCCTGTAAAGACGCCGTTTTCGCCGGGCCAGGCATTTTCGTTCGAGTATGATGACCCAACCTACTTTGTCTCATTCACCCTTGCGGCGGATGATGATGCGGTGCGGCTGGTCGATGCGCCGCCGTGCACGGTCAGTGTTAACCGGCCGACGCCGCCTGTTGCGGGTGGTAACTTTGCGGACGCGTTTTCTCAGGCCCTGTCATCGCAATCGGGCTTTGGCACTATTTTCGCGATCAAGGCGCAGATCACATGCCATTGAGGGCGGAGGCGGTGATGGGCCCCGGGCCTGGTGCGAGCCGGACCTTCGCGCGGCTTGTGATCAGTATTGCTGCGGTTGCGATTGTGGCCGCAACGCTTGCGACGCTGCTTTGGCTGTTCACGCCCGCGATCGTGGCGACGCCGCCGCGAAATCCGTTCGGGCTGGGCATTCGGGAAGCAGCGCCGACACCGGGCGGGCTGGGCGGGGTGATCCTGGCGCTACAGGCCAGCTTTTATGGTGCGCTGCGTAATGGAATTGTGGCCGTGCGTGCCGACCGCGGGGCGCTGTATGCGCTACTTGGCGTGGCGTTCGGTTATGGCGTGTTTCATGCCGCGGGGCCGGGCCATGGGAAGGCGGTCATCGCTGGCTACTTGGCTGCGCATGAGCGGACCGTGGCCAAAGGGTTCGGCCTGAGCCTTGCGGCTGCGGCACTGCAGGCGTTGGTGGCGATCGGACTGGTGGCGGTGCTGGGTCGGGTGCTCCAGGTGACGGCTGCGACCATGGGCCAGGCGACGACCGTGGTGGAAATCGCGAGTTTTACGGTGATCGTCATGCTCGGGAGTATGGTGACCTGGCGTAAGGCGGGCGTTTTGCTTGCTGCGGCCTCGCCTGCCCTGTCCGGGGCCGATCCGGCGTGTGGCCATGGCGGTATGCGGTGGCGGGTTTGCGGCTGCGTGACCATACCGCAGGTGTTGACGCTGCAACCGGGCGGACCGGCGCGGTGGCGGGAGCTGGGTGGTGTTGTGCTTGCAGCCGGTCTGCGGCCCTGTGCAGGGGCGATTGTATTGTTGGTGTTTGCGTCCGCCCAGGGGCTTTTTGCGGCCGGGATTGCGGCGACGGCTGTGATGGCGTTGGGAACTGCGTTTACGACTGGCCTGATTGCCATGCTCGCGATCTTTGGCAGGCGACTTCTGCTGCGCTTCGCCAGCGTAGAACGACGGCGGACATGGCTGTTGGTTACTGGGGCCGAGACCCTGGCCGGCGCCTGCGTGACGGTAGTTGGGGTGAGCCTACTTCTTGGTGTTTGGAGCAGCGGCGCTGGCTAAGGCATCTATTGTGAGGCGAACGGGGTCGTGAAGGGGCGACCGAAGGGTACGCCGGCGCGAATGGTTTGGACGGGCCGCAACAGGGATTGCCCAGTCCGTTGGTTGCCGCGCGTGTCGATGAACGAAGTGGGGCCTTGTACGTTTTCAAGGATCGTCACGTCTGCTGAGGCGCCTACCTGAAGGGTTCCGAGTTTTGCGCCCCGATCGATGACCTTGGCCGGCGCCGTGGTTGCCATGGCGACCACCTGTTCAAGTGTGAAACCCAGGCCCAGGAACTTACTCATGACGATCGGCAGGAAGGGCATGCTGGGCGAGTTGCCCGACACCGCGTGCAGGTCGGATGAGATTGTGTCTGGTAGCAGGCCCTGCTGGATCGCCACTTCGGCCACGGTGTAGTCGAACGAGCCGCCGCCGTGGCCGATGTCGAAGATGACGCCCCGCTGTTTTGCGGCGAGTGCGGCTGGAATGACTTTACCGCCCTGAACGATGTTGGTGAACTCGCCGGCCAAGTTTGGCGCGCCGGAGAAGCAGTGGGTCAGGATGTCGCCAGGGCGCAGCAGGTCAAGCAGCTCGCTCATCAGCGCGGCGGTTTGTACACCGCCGATGTGCATCATGATTTTTGCGGGGCGGCCGGATAGCTCACACGCCTTGATTGCGCGGCGGAGTGGTTCGGCCCCGTGTTGGGCAATGACGTTTTCGGACATGCGCACTTTTGCGCCCAGCGTGAAGTCTGGATTTTCGGCGATGGCCTTGGCACAGGCGTCCACCTGGGCGAAGTCGATATTGTAAAGTTCAGCCACTGGGAAGGCGGACAGGCCCATGTTGGCGATGTGGACAAAGGCGTACATGCGCGTTCGGGCCTGTGCGGCAACGTAGCGGCGTAGGCCCGCGATATTGTTCGCACCTGCATCGCCGGCGGATACAACGGTGGTTACGCCATCGAAGGGCACCATCTCGTCTGCCGGTAGGCCGATGGCCGAGCCGTACGGATAGACGTGGGCGTGCAGGTCGATCAGACCGGGCACGGCGAGGCGGCCCGTGGCGTCGATGGTCAGTGCGGCGCGTTCGGCTGGGATAGATTCCTGTACCGCCTCGATCATGCCGCGAAAGATGGCGATGTCGCGCTTGCCGCGGAACGGCCCGGAAGGGTCGATAACGTCCGCACCCTTGATGACGAGGTCGTATTTTTGGTCGGCCGGGATTGCCGCGTGGCTAGGAGTGCCGGACATTCCGGTGAGGGTTGCGCCGAGGCTGGTTGCGCCGACTAGGCACGATCGCCGTGATAGGCTCATTTTGTCCTCCCAGGATGAGATCATTGGCTGGTTGCGTTACCCAGCGCTTCGTATTGACCGTGCCATCCGGGGATTGGACTGTCTAGCCGGGAGGCCGGCTGACGGTTATCGGAAGACCGTCCAGACCGTAACTTACTGGCTGTTGCGGAAGACGGTTTTGGCGGGTGGAGCGTAATGGGTATGCCTAGCATGGCGGGGGCGGAACAGCCGGCCAGGATGGTCGATCGCGTTCAGGCGTGGGCTTTGGCGCTCGGCGTTGGGTTGGTGCGCCGGCTTGGTCCTGTTGCTGCGTCGAATTTGGGTGGTGCGATTGCGCGGACCATTGGGCCGTGGCTTCCGGTATCGCGTGTTGCGCTCGATAATTTGGCCGCGGCGATGCCGGAGTTGGACGCGGCGGGGCGGCGGCGTGTGATGGTCGGGGTTTGGGACAACCTCGGCCGGACGGCGGCGGAGCTGCCGCATTTGGGGGCGCTGCACCGCACGGCGACTGGGCCGGGTTGGGAGTGTGCAGACGATAGCGTGCTTGTGGAATTAGGTGCGCGGCCGGGGGCGGCGGTTTTGTTCACCGGGCATCTGGCCAATTGGGAGCTTGCGCTGCCGGTTGGGATAGCCTTCGGTTTTGAAACGTCGTCGTTCTTCCGTCCGGCGTCCAACCTCAATGTGGATCGACTGATCCAGAACCTGCGGCGTGATGCAGTGGGCGCGAATTTGAGAATGTTTGCCAAGGGCCGGGCGGGTGCGGTTGCGGCCATGAAGCATCTGTTGGCTGGCCGAAAGCTGGGTATGCTCGTTGACCAGAAGCTGAACGAGGGCGTTGCGGTGCCGTTTTTTGGGCGCCTGGCGATGACGACGACGGCGCTTGCTGCGTTTGCGCTGCGGTCGCAGTGCCTGGTGGTACCGTTTCATGTTGTGCGGTTGGGGCCCGCGCGGTTTGAGGTGTTCTGCGAGCCGCCGATGGCGTTGCCTGCAACCGGTGACACGGCCGCGGATATATACACCCTCACGGCTGCGGTGAACGACAAACTGGAGGGGTGGATTCGCAAGCAGCCAGCAGACTGGTTGTGGTTGCACCGGCGTTGGCCGAAGGGGGGCGTGTGCTAGGCGGAGTGGGCTGATCGCGAAACCGTCACACAGCCCTCCCCTGGTGCTGCTGCGTGGGGCGGGTAGTAATGGGTTATGGAAGATCAGGCAGTCGATCAGGTTTTTGTAACCGCCGTGTTTCAGCAGGCGGCGTTCCGGGGATGGGCGGATGTGAGCCTGACGGAGGCGGCGCAGGATGCGGGGCTGCCGCTGCCGACGGTGCGGGCACGGTTTCCGGACAAAAGCGCGGTCCTGCTACGGTTTGGCGTGATGGCGGACCAGGCGGCGTTGGCGGGCGGCTCGGCCGAGCCAGCGGCGCGGGAGCGGCTATTTGACATGATCATGCTGCGGTTTGACGCGTTGCAGGCGCAGCGTGATGGGGTGCGGGCTCTCATGTCCCATCTACGGACTGACCCGGCGACATCGGCGCTGCTTTATGGCGCGACGTTGCGTAGCATGGGGTGGTTGCTGGATGCGGCCGGGCTGCGGGCGGGGGGATTACTGGGGGCCGCTCGCGCGCATGGGTTGCTGGCACTGTGGTTATATGCGCTGCGGGCGTGGGAGCAGGATGAGAGCCCGGACCTCTCGGCGACGATGGCGGCGGTGGACCGGGGCCTGGACCAGGCAATCCGGGCGGAGGGAATGTGGCCGGGACGTCGTAGTGATGATGCGCTGACGTTAACGCCTGATTTACCCAGTGAATCGCCGGGTCAATCGCCGGGGCCGGCACCCACGATTATTGACCCGGACGCGCCGATTGAGGTCTAAGATGCACCGCACTAACAGGAGATCCTTATGACCGACGAGAGTAATCCGATGAACGACGCCGCGCACGCGATGCAGGCGAAAACGACCCAGATGGCGGAACAAGCCCAACAGATGGGTAAGTCTGCGATTGAGAATGGGGTGGCGAAGATGACCGAGTTCACGCGGATGTTCCGTGAGATGAAGATGCCGGCGATGCTGGATATGGAAAGCATCATGGCGGCGCACCGCAAGAACATGGAAGTGCTGAGCAGCGCGAACCGCGTGGCACTTGAGGGGGCGCAGACGGTGGCCAAGCGGCACATGGAGATTCTGCAGCAGACAATGCAGGAGATGACGGAGACGATGAAGGATCTGTCGAGCCCGGAGACGCCGCAGGCCAAGGCCGCCAAGCAGACCGAGCTAATGAAGATCGCGTATGAGCGGGCGGTGAGCCACATGAAGGAGCTGGCGGATCTGATCCAGCGGTCGAATGGTGAGGCGCTGGGTATGCTGAATGCGCGCTTCACCGAGGCGATGGATGAGGTCAAGGCCCTGGCGGGCAAGGCTCCTGCCCAGGGGTAGCCTAGGGAGTAGTTGCGGGGCCCGGTTACGGCGTTCGGGACCCCCAGGCGCTGCGCGTGCCAAGATTTCGTCGAGAACGCCGAAGTAACGTTCGGTTCATGGTTTGGTTGAAGCGGATTGGTTGAAAACCAGTTCGGTCTAGGGCGCGCCTGGATGCCGCGTTTTCGGGGTGAACGAAGACTGCTACTGTTGCTGCGGCCAGACTTTGTTCGCCCCACTCCATGCACGCATAGGCAGATTTGGTCGCGTGACCCCTTCCTCATGCCTCCAGACGAAGTGCGTAGTCAATTTCGATGCCCAAGCCGGTTTTTTCGTTGCATAGTCCACTCCAGCCGATCAACTGGTTATTATACCGGGTAGGGCCGCCCAAGGGGCTACCCCTGGGCGGCCCTACGCTGCCATTCGAAGCCGGCGATTGTGGCATTCGGCTATCGAGGTGTGGCAGGGGATAAAGACCACAGCGACCGGGTCGCCCAAAAATGCGAAAAACGTCGCCGCATCGCTTGGCCGGGGTGGACGGAGCTGTAGCCGCCCCGTTGTCACGGTGCGAGGACTCATACCGGCAATCGCAGGCGTGCCCGTAGGCCGCCAAGGGGTGAGTCTTCGAGCACGACGTCGCCGCCATGGGCGCGGGCGATGTCACGGGCGATGGTGAGGCCTAGGCCAGTTCCGCCCCCGGGGCCAGTTTCGAAGGGACGAAAAACGTCTTCGCGGCGGTCGGGTGGGATACCTGGGCCGTCATCGTCGATAAGGACATGGACGCTACGGGCCTGGGGATCGACGGCGATGGCGACGTGGCGGGCGTGGCGGCGGGCGTTGTCGACCAGGTTGGTGACGGCGCGGCGTGCGGCGTCGGGGCGTAGATTGAGCATCAGGCCTGGCGCCGGGTCGTAGGCGATGGTGGCGCCGGTGCGGCGGGCCGATTGGACGACATCGTCCAGCATGGCGGATAAATCTATCGTTTGGGCCTGTTCGGCGCCTTCGCCCCTGGCGAAGCTGAGATAGCCGCCGATCATGCGCTCCATTTCGGTGATGTCGGCGGTCATGTCAGCCACGTCCTGCTGTTGGTCCGGGTAGGCGGGCAGGACAGCCAGAGCCAGGCGGAGGCGGGTGAGCGGGGTGCGAAGGTCGTGGGAGACGCCGGCCAGCATTTCCGTGCGTTGGGAGAGGAAACGGAGGATGCGGGCCTGCATGCGGTTGAAGGCTGCGGCGGCCTGGCGCACTTCGGTTGCACCTTCGGGCTTGATGGGTCCGCAGTCCCGACCCATTCCGAAAGCCTCGGCGGCGCCGGCGAGGCGTTTGATGGCGCGAACCTGGTTGCGGAGGAACAGGTAGGCGACACCGAAGAGGACGAGGGCGGTACCGAGGACCCAGAGGACGAAGATATAGATCGTGCTGGCGTAGAGGCGTTTCCGTGGAGCCTCGATCTGCAAGACGCCTGAGGGTAGTTGCACTTGAACCAGGACAGCGCGGGCATCGGCGTCCCAGTCCATGATGAACGGCCGCGCGACGCGGGTGGCCAGCGCGCTGGCGAGTTCGTCGTCCATGGGGCCCGGTTTATTGGTATGGCGGTCTGGGTCGATCCGTGTGCCCGGGACAAAGCGCATGGCGATTTCGAAGTTTTGGAATGCATTGCGGAGCAGGGTTGGCGCGTCGTCGGGGTAGCGCTCGATTTGGGTGATGGTCTGGGCAATCTCTCCAGCTATGGCGGCGGTTAGACGGCGGCTGACGATTTCGAGGTGGCTGCCGTAAAAGACGGTGTAGGCGACTGCCTGGAGCGCGATCAGGGGGACGAGGACGATTAGCAAACTGCGACCGAGGAGGCCGCGGGGTAGGATGCGTTTTACGACAGTGAACATGGGTGCCCTGGTTATGTGCCCGGCTTCAGGACGTAACCGCGGCCGCGGACGGTGTGGAGAAAGCGGGGTTCGCGGGGGTCGGCTTCGATCTTACGGCGGAGGCGGGTGACCTGGACGTCGATGGCGCGTTCGCCGGAATCTTCTTCCGGGCGGTCGCGGCCGAGGTGTTCGGCGATCCATTCGCGGGTGAGGACGGTACCGTGGCGTTCTGCCAAGGCCAAGAGGAGTGCCGCCTCGCCGCCGGTCAGATGTACGACGCCATCGGGGCCGCTGAGCTCGGCGCGGGTAATGTCGAACTTGAGCGGGCCGAGCGGGACGGGGCCGGTGCTGGTTTGGGGTGTGGGTACGCGGCGAAGCATGGCGCGGAGGCGGAGGACGAGTTCGTAGGGTTCGAATGGTTTGCCGAGGTAGTCGTCTGCGCCGGCTTCGAAGCCAGCGATCCTGTCTTCGGGCGCGCCGCGGGCGGTTAGGAGCAGGATGGGCACGCCGGACGCGGCCTGGCGGAGGGAGGCGGTGAGGTCGAGGCCGGTCTCGCCGGGCATCATGACGTCGAGGACGAGGATGTCGGGCGCCATGGAGCGCATCTGTTCGCGCGCGGCTGCGGCGTGATCGGCGGTGGTGACGCGGAAGCCTTGTTCGGCGAGGTAGCGCTGGAGGAGAGCGCGGAGCCGGGCGTCGTCGTCGACAACCAAGACGTGGGTGGTGTCGCTCATTTTCGAGGCGTTTCGGCTTGGTCGAGGTAGGCGCGGGCCTGGTCGTCCATGACGGCGCGCATGACCCGGCGGAAGCCGTCGATGGCGGGGCCGCCTGCCTCACGATAGGCAAGCATGAGGACCTCCCGTTGGCGGTCGAACAGGCGGCGTTCGAGGGCGGTGCCGGCGTCGGTTAGGCTGAGTAGGCGCTGGCGGCGGTCGTTGCGGCCGGGGAGTTGCTGGACGTATCCTTGCCCGACAAGGGCGGTTAGCACTCGGGCGAGGGATTGCTTGGTGATGCGCAAGATGCCGAGCAGGTCGCCGACGGTCATGCCAGGGCTGCGGCCGATGAAGTGGAGGGCGCGGTGATGGGCCCGGCCGAGTTGGAGTTCATCGAGCAGTTTGTCAGCGGCACCGGTAAAGTCGCGGTAGGCGAAGAACATGAGGTCTTGGGCGAGGCGCATCTGGTCTTCGCGGAGGAAGAGGTGGCCGTGGCCGGCTGGGTTCAGGTCGGGCATGGGATAGGACAGTCTTGTTGACATTGTTCTCGCAGCGACTTACCGTATCGGCACGCTGCGAGGTTCAATCGGGCAATAAACAGGTTGGGGGAAGCGGTTATGGTATTAGTTCCTTTCGATGACCGGGATGGCGAGATTTGGATGGACGGGGTGATGGTGCCGTGGCGCGATGCGAAACTGCACGTGCTGTCGCATGGTTTGCATTACGCCAGCGGGGTGTTTGAGGGTGAGCGGGCGTATGCGGGCAACATCTTCAAGCTCCGTGACCATACGAACCGGCTGATCGAGTCGGGCCGAATCCTGGGGTTTGAGATACC
>JAYVTX010000163.1:0-6861 GCA_043788425.1 Rhodospirillales bacterium | reverse complement strand
ATCTCCACCGGCAAATCGCGGCGTTTGTACACCCAGTCGATTGGATAGCGCGGGCCGGGGCCGGACCGCATGTATACTTCGTCCGACCGCAGGGTCGCGAAACGCGGAAGCGGCAGGCCGGAATTAGTGCCTTTCGTGGGGGCGGCCGGCGGCTCCGGCTCGGGTGCCGGCACCGGGATCACGGTTTTTGGGGGGATTGGCTTGGGTGTGGTGGCCGGGGGCCGCCGGGGGGTGCGGGGCTTGGCGGGTGGATGTGCTGTAGCCGGCTTGGCCGTATCCCGGCGTGGGGGCACCGGCTCTGCCGCACGTCGCCCCGGCGCTGCCACAACGGGCGCTACCACAACGGGCGCTACCACAACGGGCGCCACCACAACGGGCGCTGCACTAGCCGCCGCTGCGCCAACCGGCACTGCCGCCACCGGCATCACCGCACCCCACGCCAAAACCAGAACCGTCCACCGCGTCATGGTGCCGACGTGCCAACAACCTGCCCGTGTGGTCAAGCCGTCCGCGCATTAACGCGACGCCACGCCTAAATCGTGATGACCTGGCCCGGTGCCACGGCCAAGAATGACGGCACGCCCGCAACCTCAACCCCCGGGGCCAGCGCGCTGGCATCCAGCCCTGCCACCAGCAGCCCGGCCGCGCAAACCATGTGCCGCACCCCTAGCTCGATCGCGGCCGCCCGCAATTCCGATAGCGTCGCGACCCCAGGTGTTATGGGCCCGGAATAGGGCAGGGTGGCCAAAAGTGCATGGCAGCCGCCGTTTGTCGCAAACACAGTGACGTCCCGTCCGATCGCCGCCGCGGCAGTGGCAACCACAAACGCATAGTGCGCGCGTTCCCCGCCGCCACTAATCAGCAGCACGCCCAAGCTTTTGCGGGCACCCCCGTCAGGCATGTGCCGACAAATCGTGAATGGTCGCGTTGTTGCCGCATAGCGCGCAGGCCGGATCCCGGCCCAGGCCGATCGTGCGCGTGCGCGCCGCCAGCGCATCCCAGATCAGCAGCCGCCCGGCCATGGTTGCACCGATGCCCATCAGCTCCTTCAACACCTCGGTCGCCATCAGGGTGCCGATCACGCCAGTGACCGCGCCCAGGATTCCGGCCTCACTACAGGTCGGCACCATGCCGGCCGGCGGTGGCGTGGGATACAGGCAGCGATAGCAGGGCCCATCCGGCCGAAACGTCGATAGCTGGCCATCGAAGCGCAACACGGCACCACTGACGACCGGCCGGCCCGCAAGGTGACACGCGTCGGCGACCAGGAACCGGGTTGAGAAATTATCGCTGCCATCGCAAACCAGGTCGTAGCCGGCAACCAGCGCCATCGCATTTGCCGCATTCAGCCGCACGCCATGCGGCACGACTTGCACCGCCGGGTTGAGCGCCGCCAGCGCCGCCTGCGCTGAAATTACCTTCGCCATGCCAACCCTTGCCGTCGTATGCGCTACCTGCCGCTGTAAATTGGACAGTGCCACCGTGTCGTCATCGACGATCCCTATCGTTCCGACCCCTGCAGCCGCCAGGTACAGCAATACTGGCGACCCTAGTCCCCCAGCGCCCACCACCAGCACCCGCGCCGCCCGCAACCGCGCCTGACCGGTTCCACCAACCTCCGCCAACAGGATGTTGCGCGAATATCGATCGATCTCGTCAGAGGAGAAATCCAGGTCCATCTCGCGCAGGTGGGGTCCGGTCTGCTACAAAACTAGCGCGCCAGGCCTGGAGTGCCGGGCCTGGAGTAAAGTTCGTTAATGAATGCTGTTGGTGCACAGGGTACGCTGGCTGATGAAACCCGGCGGGCACAGCAGGCCGAAAACCTGCTCGATGGCGTGGCCGAAGCCATTCCCGGCTTTGTCTGGGCGGCTGACCCGGCCGGCAAACTCAACTACTCGACCAAAAGCTGGACCCGCTTTTCGGGTGGCGCGCCGGGACAAAGCCTTGGTGATGGCTGGGCCGCGTTTCTGCACCCGGACGACCTGCCGCATGCCCAGGCGGCGTGGGTGCATGCGATCGCCACCGGTACATCCTACGACGTTCGGTTCCGGGTTCGCCGGGCCGATGGGGTTTATCGCTGGTTCCTGGTCCGGGCGACTCCGTTGCGCGATGCGGCGGGCAATATCACCCGCTGGGCCGGCATCAACGTCGACGTGGACGAGCAGGTGCAGGCCGAGCAGGCGTTGCTGGAAATGAATGCGACGCTAGAGGCCCGGGTGGCCGAGGCGTCGGCCGACCGCGAGCTGATCGAAGCAGCACTACGGCAATCGCAGAAAATGGAGGCAATTGGCCAGCTAACCGGCGGCATCGCGCATGACTTTAACAATATGCTGCAGGGTGTCATCGGCAGCTTGGACCTAATCCGGCGTCGGATCGAACAGGGGCGGGTGGATGAAATCGGACGCCTGCTGACCTTTGCGACCCAGGGGGCGGATCGTGCCGCGGCGCTGACGGCCCAATTGCTCAGCTTTGCCCGGCGCCAGGCCCTGGTGCCCCGCCTGATCGACCCGGCGGCAGTGGTATCCGATATGGCGGAGCTGGTGCGGCGCACGGCCGGGCCGGCGGTCACGGTCACGCTGGCGACAACCGAGTACCTCCAGGTCCTATGCGACCTGAACGGGCTAGAAAGCGCCATTCTCAATCTGGCGATCAATGCGCGCGATGCGATGCCGGACGGCGGCCGTTTGACCCTGTCGGTCCGGATAGCTGCACTGGGTCCGGGCGAAATTGCCGGGCATGACGGGCTCGAAGCGGGTGATTATGTGCGCATCGGCGTCGCTGACACTGGCACCGGCATGACGCCCGAAACTGCCCAGCGCGCGTTCGAGCCGTTTTTCACAACCAAACCGGTCGGTCGCGGCACGGGCCTTGGGCTGTCCCAGCTATATGGTTTCGTCCGTCAGTCCGGCGGTCTGGTTCAGTTGGATAGCAGGCTCGGACGCGGGACGGAGGTGGCAATCCTACTGCCAGCAACCCTCGCCACCCCCCTCGCGACGGGTGAAGGCCGGCGAACGGATATCGCGGATGCTTCGTTACCCGGCCGGGGAACGATCCTTCTGATTGAAGATGAGGAGTCGATCAGAAACCTGGCGACCGATGCGTTGCAGGAGGTTGGGTGGCATGTTCTGGCGGCCCATGATGGCCTGTCCGCCCTGGCCCTGCGCCCCGAACGCCGGCCCGCGCTGTTGATTACCGATGTCGGCCTGCCTGGCGGATTAAATGGACGCCAGGTCGCGGACGCCCTGCGTAGCCGATGGCCAGGCCTGCCGGTTATGTTCATGACCGGCCAGGCCGAGCGCCTGTCTTGTGCCGGCCAGCTGCCCCCGGGAATGGCCGTCCTAGAGAAGCCATTCAAGTTTCAGGAATTGGCGGATCGTGTGGAGGCAATGGCGCTGGCGTCGATAGACCGCTAAAACAGCAATAGACCACGTGTAGCGGGAGGACAGAGTTGAATAATGCCGCCATCGTGGCCCCGGGTGAGGCCGCGCTGCTGAAGCTGCGTGCGCGGGAGCCATTTGCTGCCATCCTCGCCTATGACGCAGGAGCCCGGACGACGGCGCTCGATACTGCGTTGCGAGGGCTGGAGCGGGCAGGCGCCTTCATCGTGCGGGTGGCGAACCCCTTGCGCACGCCGTTGACGATGGAGCGCATCCTCATACAGGTCGCCGGGTTCCAAACCGACCTTACGCAGGGTGAGGACACCGACACCCTGATGCGCACTGTCATCGCCCGCCTCCATACCGGGCGCGAACGCCTGGTGTTGAGCGTGGAACAGGCGGAGACGCTGCATCCGATGGCATTAATCCTGCTCGATCAAATTGCCCGGCCGCTGGAAGTTGGGGGGCCGGCCCCCCAAATCCTGCTTACCGGGACACCTGCGTTTGCCCGCATGCTCGGCCATCCATTGCTGGACCGGATGCGGGCGGTGCTGGGCCTCGGCACCCCCGACCCGGTTCCTGCGCCCGAACTCATTTCTGCGGCCACAACGACCGCGCTGCCCGAACGATCGTCGCAACCGGCACCGGTGCCCCAGCCGGATACGAACAAACAGGTTGCGCCGCCCGGTGCGAACGCATCCATTATGGCATCCTCCCTCCCACGCCCGGTCAGCGCGCCCGGGCCGGATGCCCGCGCGTTCAACGCGACTCCACGAACGGCGCATCAGGCTGGGCCAGCTCCGTCATCGTCACGCTGGTGGATCTGGGTATTGGTCCTCCTGCTACCCGCCCTGGCCGTGGCCCATTACGCGGCATGGCGTGGCCATCTGCTGCCGGCAGCGGTTGAGGCGACGCTGACGCCACTGTTCGATCGGCTGGCGGCCGCTATCCTGGCGTTGCGGGCGCGCCTGTTACCGGGCGCGGGCATGCTCTAGAAGCGGGTATGCCTGAACCTACTCCGCACCCCGTGATCGATGACGCCATTCCCCCGCGCCGCGCCGTGCGTATTGCGCCATCGCTGCTGGCTGCCGACTTTGCACAACTGGGCCAGGCGGTGGACGACGTGGTGGCGGCCGGTGCGGACTGGCTGCACCTCGACATTATGGACGGGCATTTTGTGCCCAACATCTCGTTCGGTCCGGCTGTCATTCGTGCCTTGCGCGCGCGTACGGCACTTCCGTTCGACGTTCATCTGATGATCGCACCGGCAGACCCGTACCTCGATGCATTTGCGGATGCCGGGGCCGACCACATAACGGTCCATGCGGAGGCTGGGGCCCATCTGCACCGGTCGTTGCAACGCATTCGCGCCCGGGGCCTACGCGCGGGCGTCGCGATCAACCCGGCCACGCCCGCCGCGGTGATCGAGCCTGTACTAGAGATGATCGACATCGTCCTGGTTATGACCGTAAATCCTGGCTTTGGCGGTCAGGCGTTCCTGATGCCAGTGCTGGAAAAGATCGGCCGGGTCCGGCTGCTGATCGACCGGATACCCCAGCCGATCGAGCTGATCGTTGATGGCGGTGTCGATCATGAGACTGCAAAGGACTGCATTGCCGCGGGCGCCAGCGTCCTAGTCGCGGGCACGTCCGTCTTTGGCGCGCCGGACCTGGCGCATGCCATCCGCGCATTGCGGCCCGCCGCGTGAGCTGGGGTCCGCGGCAGATAACCCGTGCCGTCCGCGTGGCGTGGGCACGGGCGCCGGTCATGGGCCGCGTCCCCGATGCGCCAGCCATTCCCGTCCGCGACCCTTGGCCCGGCGATGCCGGCCGCGGCGCACGGCTATTACGGGACGAGATGGAGGCCTGGGGTACCACCTGGCCGGTAACCCTTGGCGGCTGGTCCAACACCGGCGGCGACCCGGCATTGCGGGCGGCGGCCCATAGCTTTGGCTGGCTGCGCGACTTGCGTATGCTGGGTACCGACGCGGCCCGGACCCGGGCCCGCCAACTGGTCGGCGGCTGGATGGGAACAAGCGGGCTGGAGCGGCTGGCGCACCGGCCGGACGTCGCAGGCGCACGGATTGCGGCATGGCTGGGCCATTACGACTTTTTCGCCGCCAGCGCCGACGACGTGTTCCGCCGGGCGCTGATGGGCCGGCTGGTAGCCGACACCCGCATGCTCGCCGCACGCCTGCCGGGTGAGGAGATTGACGGCCGGTCGCTGACGGCGCTGAAGGGCCTGATTACCGCCGGGGTCGCGCTGCCGGATCACGGCACGACCCTGGCCCGCGCCATGCGGCTGCTGCCGGCGGAGCTGGTGCGGCAGGTCATGCCCGACGGCTGCCACGTCGAGCGCAGCCCGGGTGCACAGCTTTTGGCGCTACAGGATTTGTGCGAGATCCGCGCCGCATTGCAGGCAGCCCGCAGCACGGCGCCGCTATTCCTGGTTACAGCGATCGAGCGGATGGCCCCGGCCCTGCGCGCGCTGCGCCATGGCGATGGCGGCCTGGTCCTGTTCAACGGCACCCGCGACGGCACGGTACGCGACGTCGATGCGACGCTGATCGAGCTAGTGCTGACCCAGGCCGGCCGCGGCGGCCGCGCACCGGCCGGCCTGACGGAGGGCGGTTTCCATCGGCTACAGGCAGGACGCAGCGTGCTGGTCCTCGATGGCGGGCCGCCACCGCCGCCGGGCCTCGATCGGCACGCCCATGCTGGCACGTTGTCGATCGAGCTCTCGGTCGGACGCGACCGTATGCTGGTCAATTGCGGTGCGGCACCCGTATCGATCGACCCGGCCTGGGCTGGCGCGGCCCGGGCGACAGCCGCGCATTCGACGCTGGTGGTGGCCGACACGAACTCATCCGAATTGCGTCCCAACGGCCTCGGCCGCCATCCGCGAACAGTCGACGTGCAGCGCCAGGAAGCCAACGGTGCGCACTGGCTGGAGGCGAGCCACGACGGATACGTTCAGGCTTTTGGTGCCGTGCACCGGCGGCGGCTGTACATGGCCGAGAGCGGCGAGGATGTCCGCGGGGAAGATGCGGTCGAGGCGTCGTCCTCGCACCCATTCGCCGTCCGCTTCCACCTGCATCCGGACGTGCAGGCAACGGCCCATGAGGACCGGGAAAGCATCACTCTTCGCCTGCCAGCCGGCAGCACCTGGCGCTTCCGGGCTGAGGGCGCGCCGGTCACGCTGGAAGAAAGCGTGTACTTGGGCGGCCCGCAGCCCCGCCCGGCGATGCAGATGGTCCTGACCGCCGCCGCCACGGGTCCGCAGCAGGTGAAATGGGCGCTGACCAAGGTCGGCTAGAGCACGTGTCGGCCGATCGGATCCGATCGGGCGACAGGTCGTGCTCAAAGATCTTTCTGCCAAAGCCGCTTACGAAAGCTGCTTTGGCATGGGGCTGATCCCATGTACGCCACACTGGCGACCCGGTGAGGTCCGGGATATGCCCCCAGGGATCGAGGCGCATACCGAC
>JAYVTX010000162.1:0-16552 GCA_043788425.1 Rhodospirillales bacterium | reverse complement strand
GCACGGCCCGGACCGGACTCGCGTCGATGGGCGGGGAGGGCGGGGCCACCATGACGGGCGGCGATCCGCCACCGGTCTTGAGTAGGGTCGCAACCGCCCGCAACGGCCCGGTCACGCGCCACGATGTGCTGCGATGCGTCGCGTCCAGCAGCGCACGTAGGGCGGCCGCGTCATCCGGCAGGGCGGCTGCGGCAGCCACGGCAGGGCCACCCGATCGCAGCTGCGCGCCCAGCATCCGCAGCGGACGGGTCAGTCGCCAGGACGTGCTGCAGTGCGTGGCTATTAACAATGTACGAAGCGCTGCCGCCTCGTCCGCCCCCGCCTGATCCACCAACGCGGCATGCTGGGCCACATCGCCAAAATGGGCCTGGGCCAGTTCGGCTGCACGGGGCGGCGCGGCCGTCTGGGCCAGTGTGGCCGACAGCGCCCGCCCATACGCCAGATCAGCAGCTGCCTCCGCTATGCGCGCGCGGTCCAGGGCGGCGGCGGTCTGCACCTGCTGCTCCGCCGCGCGCCGGGCCCATGGCGCCTCGGACACGCGGATGTGGTTGTCCAGCACGTTCACGGGTGTCATAAAATGCCCGGCCAGTGCGGCCCACCACTCATCGGCCACGTAAAACCGGTTCAGCCCGTCGAAGAACGCAAACCGGAACCCGGCGTCGAGTAAGGCCGGCTCCCAGGTATGGTAGCTCGGTTCGGTAGACATCGGCCGCGTTGCCTCGATCAGCACAATACGCGGCCGGTGCCGGGCAAAATCCGCGCCGGCCAGGACGGCCTGCTCCGCCCCCTCGACATCGATCTTCAAAAAATGGATGTCGGGCGGCGCGTGCTCGGCCAGCAGGGCGTGCAACGGGCGTAGGGGTACCGTTTGCGTGCGGGCGGCGATACCCAGTTCCGCCAGGCGTAATGCGGTCTCGTCATCGGTCGTCGATAGGCCGCCGCCGTCTACGATCCTTAGTTCGATCGTACCCTCACCAGCCCCCGCGGCCACGGCCAGTGTCACGTCGCGCGGCCGGGCGCGGGCGATGGCGGCAGCCTGGGCGGGCACAGCCTCGATGTTCAAACCGTGCCAGCCGCGGTCGTAGAAGGCGCGGGTGACTGAATCCGTATCAGCATGGGCCGCGCCGACATCGACATAGTAGCCGTCGGCCACGCCCTGGAATGCCCGCCACAGCATGACGTCCTCGCCATTTTGGGCATAGGACAAAAACGGGATTGGGATCACGTCAGCACGCCCGCAACCGCCCCGCTGGTGCAGGTCGCGATCGTGCCGGACAGGACGGACCGTAGGCCCAATCCCACAACCTCACCCCGCCGGTCGGGAATAAGCACGGCCAACCCACCGACCAGGATGCCCAGGCTGCCGAAATTGGCAAACCCACACAGGGCGAAAGTCATGATCACGCGCGCATGCGGCGACAGTGCCGTATCCGGCAGGCCGGCGAGTTGAAAATAGGCCACGAACTCGTTCAACACTGTTTTCGTGGCCAGCAACAGCGCGGCCGCGCCGGCCTGGTCCCACGGCACGCCGATCGACCACATAACCGGGCGCAGTGGCCAAGCGAGCAGGCCCTGCAACGTGTACGGACCGCCGGGCATCGCGCCCAGCGCCATGTTCACCAGCGCCACCAGGCTGACCGACACCAGCAGGCAGGACGCAATGCCCACAACAGGCGCCATGCCATCGGCCGTGCCCCGCACGAGCGCGTCTAGCGCCCCCGTGGCTGGCGATGTTTCAACCGCAACCGCTGCACCACCGGTCACACGCCACGGTACCATAAGCGCCGCGATGGCCAGTGCGGCGGGCGTGCTGATAACGCTGGCGATGATGATTGCACCGAGCGCGTTGGGCACGGATGGCGCCAATACGATGCCGTAGATCACCATGACCGTTCCAGCTACGCCCGCCATTCCGCAGGTCATGATAGCAAAGATCTCACCCCGCTGCATGGTGGCGAGGTACTGGCGGATCAGGATCGGCGCCTCGATCATCCCCACGAACACATGTACGGCAGCGGCGGCGGCCAGCGCGCCATCGATGCCCAGCGTCCGGCGCAAAAGCCAGGCGAGGCTGCCCACCACGCGCTGCAGCACGCCCCAATGGAACAGCAGCGCACCCAGCGCACTAATGACCAGAACCAACGGCAAGACCTTGAACGCCAGGATGAAGGACGAGCCCGGCTGGATTTCAGCGTAGGGCAGCGCGGCCCCGCCCAGATAGCCGAACACGAACGCGGTCCCTACATCTGTTGCACGGGCCAGCGCCTCCGCCCCATGGACAAGCCCTGCCACCGCATGTTGGGCAGCCGGCACGCGCAGCAGCAGCAAAGCGAGCACCCATTGCAAAGCCAGGCCGCCCGCGACCGTACGCCATGGGATACGCCGGCGCCCGTCGCTGATCGCCCAGGCCAGGGTCAGCAGCGCGCCGTAGCCGATTAGTCCCTGCACTGCGTCCCCTTGATGTCATCGCCATAATCGCCTGGGGCTTGGGTTGCTGCAACGGTAGGCGCGGGCGCTGCACTCGATCCGCTGGACCCAACCCCAATTATGGATAGGCGATGGACACTATCTCGATCATCGCCGGGCCAGATGGCGTGCGGACGCGCACTTCGTCGCCGACCCGTGCGCCCAGTAGGGCCAGCGCAACTGGCGAGCCGATGCTGATCGTGCCGGCCGCCATTCCCGCCTCGTCCACGCCGGTGATCGTGACGGTCACTTCCACATCGGCCTCGGTCACATACGTGACGGTTGCGCCGAAAAACACCTGGTCCCGCCGGGTCTGCGCCGCCGGGTCTACCACCTCGGCATAGGCTAGGCGCTGCGTCAGGAACCGCAGCCGCCGGTCGATCTCGCGCAGGCGGCGCTTGCCCTCTTTGTAGTCCGCGTTCTCACTACGATCACCATTGCTGGCGGCCCAGGCGACGATTTCCACCACCCGGTGCCGCTCGGCCTGGCGCGCCGCGCGTTCGGCCAAAAGCTGGGCCTGGCCGGCCGGGGTCATGTACACCACGCCGCCGGGCAGGGTGCGGGGGGCAGCGTCATCGTCATCGGGCGAGGCGGCGTCGGGCATCATTTATACGCCCCTGCTGGCGCAGCCCGTGCTGGCGGCCCGGCCCTGGCTACTCCGCCGCCACCCGCAACGCCGGGGCCGGACGGGCCAACTGGTTCATCGCCGCCTGCGCCCCGCCGGCCTGGTGCGGCACGCCCATTGCCTGCATGCCCATCTCCACGCCCGACAGCGCCCCCATCAACATCAGCTCGTTCAGATGGCCGACATGGCCGATGCGGAATACCCGGCCCTTCACCCGGCCCAGCCCGGCCCCCAACGACATGTCGAACCGGTCCAGGATCAGCGCACGCAGCGCATCGGCGTCGAAGCCCTCGGGCATGACCACGGCTGTCACAACGTCGGAATACTCGGACGGCTTGGCCGCCTGCATGCCCATGCCCCAGCCCGCGACGGCCGCGCGGGTCGCGGCACCCAGGCGTGCGTGGCGGGCAAATACGGCTGGCAGCGTCTCCTCCGCCAGCATGCGCAGCGCTTCCTGCAGGCCGAACATCAGGTTCACGGCCGGGGTATATGGAAAGAAACCAGTCGCGTTCATGCCCAGCATGTCGGCCCAATCCCAGTACGATCGCGCCATGCCGGATGTCTGCCCGGCCCGCAATGCGCGCGACGACACGGCGTTGAAGCCCAGGCCGGCCGGCATCATTAAGCCCTTCTGCGAACCGGCAATCGTCACGTCCACGCGCCAGGCGTCGTGCTCGTATGGGATCGATCCCACGCCACTGATGGTGTCGACCATCAACAGCGCGCCATGGTCTGCGCGGTCCATCGCGGCGCGAATGCCGGCAATGTCGCTGGTCACGCCGATCGACGTCTCATTATGGACGGCCAGCACCGCCTTGATCGCGCGGCCGGTATCGGCGCGCAGGTGGGCCTCAACCACGGCTGGATCGATGCCGTGCCGCCAGTCGCCGGGAATGAACTCGACCACCAGGCCGAACCGCTCCGCCATCGCCTTCCACAGCAGCGCAAACTGGCCGGTTTCGATCAGCAGCACGTGGTCGCCGGGCGACAGGGTGTTGACGATCGCCGCCTCCCACGCGCCGGTGCCACTGCTGGGGAACACGATCACGGGGCCAGTGGTGCCGAATACGGGGCCCAGGGCGCCGAGCACGTCCCGGCACAAAACCTGCAAATCGGGTCCGCGATGATCCAGCACAGGGCGATCGATCGCGCGAAGCACGCGGTCGGGAATGGTGGTCGGTCCTGGAATTTGCAGGAAGTGACGGCCCGTCTTGAACGCCATGTGCTAGTCTCCCTCACCGCCCCCTTTGGCATGGCGGCGTTCGTCCGACAATATGCCAGCTATGGTCCCTGACGTTCAACCACTCCCGGCGCCCTATTCAGCAGTGCTGGCGTGGGCCGCCGCCCATGCCGGGCCACCCCGTGTAGAACGGAATGAGGCTGCGTCTGGCCGCGTTTTGGCCGGGGCCGTAATTGCCCCCCGCGCCGTCCCGCCTTACGCGCAGGCCACGATCGGCGGCGTGGCCCTATGCGCCGCGGCAACGCACGGGGCGGCCGAATACACACCAACTTTAGTGCCGGCCCGTCTGGTACAGGCCGGTGACGCTTTGGCCGATGATGAGGACGCCGTCATTCCCGCCAACACCGTCGACTGGATGGGCTCGCAGGCCGTAATCGTGACGCCGGTGGCGTCTGGATCCGGTGTCTGCGGCGCAGGCGGCATAATCGCGGCGGGGGCGGTGGTACTCACCGCGGGCACAGTGCTGGGGGCCGCAGCGCTCGCCGTGCTCGCTGCAATCGGCCTCGCCCGGGTGGAACTGATCCGCCCGCCGCGCGTGGCCCTGCTGGCCGGCCCGGCGCTGGCGCCGATGTTGGTCGCAGCGCTGACAGCCGATGGCGCAATTGCAGAGACATTACCCGGACCTACCGAATATGGGGCCGAATGGGCCCGCGCCGGCCAGTTCGACGCCATCCTCGCCATAGGCGGCCTGCCCGGGGCCACGCTGCACTGTGCCGCGACCCGACCCGGCACCGGCGCGGCATTCGGCGACCTGGACGGCGTGCCCGCCATCGTTTTGCCACCGGATGCCGTGGGCGCGCTAGCCACCTATTTGCTTCTGGCCCGGCCGGTGGTTCGCGCACGTGCAGGACTGCCGCACAATTCCCGCCAAGCCCGGTTGACCGCGCCCGTTCCCTCGGGCCTCGGATGGACGGAGCTTGTGTGGCTGCGCTGCGATGGCGACAGCGCAACACCCGCGGGGGCCGGCCTACTTGCCGCAACGGCGGGTGCCTACACCGTTATTGCCGCCGGGTCGGAGGGTGCGGCGGCCGGTGCTATGGTGAACACATGGACCTAGCCGGCGCGCAGCAGACCCAGTTTCTGTCGGTCATGACGGAGGAGGAAGCGCAGGCGGCGCTGCGTACCCACATCGGTTTCGTGCCGCTAGGGCCGGAGACGGTGGCGTTGCACGATCTACTGGGCCGCGTGCTGGCGGCCGATGTCGTCGCCAGCGTCGACGTGCCGGGTTTTGACCGCTCCAGCGTCGACGGTTTTGCGCTGCGGGCTGGCGACGGACCTGTCCTGCGCCTGAATCCTGAGACGCTTACGCCCGGTATGCACCCGCAGCATGGGGTGGAAGCTGGGACCGCCACCGTGATCGCCACCGGCGCCATGATCCCGCGTGGTGCAGACGCCGTGCTGATGCAGGAGCAGTCGCGGGTGCAGGACGGGTACCTGCATCGTACCGCGCCGATTGCCCCGGGCGCCTATATCGCCCGCGCCGGGTCCGACATGGCCTGGGGCGACACCGTATTGCGCCAGGGCCGGGTGCTGGGATCGCGTGAGATCGGCATGCTGGCCGCCATCGGGGCCGGCACCGGCATCGTCTGGCGTCGCCCGCGGGTGGCGGTGCTGTCGACCGGAAACGAGCTTGTGTCCCCCGGCGCACCGATCCGCCCGGGCCAGGTGTTTGACAGCAACGCCGCCCAGCTCGCAGCCGCCGTGACCGAACTGGGCGGCATCACCCTCCATCACGGGATCGTACCTGATGACGAAGCGGCGCTAACTATTGCACTGGCCGCGGCGATGGCGGCTGCCGACCTCGTGGTCCTCAGCGGCGGCACGTCGAAGGGGGCTGGCGACGTCGCATCCCGCGTGGTGGCCGGGTTGCAGCGGCCCGGCGTGATCGTCCACGGCGTCGCGCTGAAACCCGGCAAACCGCTATGCCTGGCCGTGCAGGACGGGCGGCTGGTCGCGCTATTGCCCGGCTTCCCGACATCGGCGCTGTTCACGTTCCACCGCTTTGTCGCCCCGCTGATCCGCGCCCTGGCCGGCCTGCCGCCCGACGACCCGGCCATGATCGACGCGACCCTCGCGATCCGCATCGCGTCCGAGGTCGGGCGCACCGAGTTCGTTATGGCAGCCCTTCTGGACGCGCCCGGCACCGGCGAGCCGCTGGCGTATCCGCTGGGCAAGGGCTCGGGCGCCGTGACTAGCTTTGGCCAGGCGGATGGTTTTTTCGCGGTGCCGGCCATGACCGATACCTTGGCGGCGGGCACGCGGGTGCGGGTACAGCGGATCGGTGCCGCGCGCCTGGCCGACCTGGTGGTGATCGGCAGTCAATGCGCCGGGCTGGACGCATTGCTGGGCGTGCTGGAGCAGGAGGGCCTGCGAGTCACATCCCTGCCAGTGGGCAGCCAGGGCGGGCTTGCGGCGGCGGCGCGCGGCGCGTGCGATGTGGCCGGCGTGCACCTGCTGGACCCGGCGACCGGCCTGTATAACGCACCGTTTGTCCCGGATGGCGTAACGCTAGTCCCGGGCTACGGCCGGATGCAGGGCGTGGTGTTCCGGCCAGATACCACACCGTTTGCCGCGCTATTCGCGAATACGCCAGATGTTGCGCCAAACGGGGCGACTGCCGTTGCGGCAGCGGTCGCGGCCGGGGCTATGATGGTAAATCGCAACGCCGGCTCCGGCACCCGGGCGTTGATCGACGGGTTACTCGGTGCCGCGCGACCGCCAGGTTACGCCAGCCAACCCCGCTCGCACGGTGCAGTGGCCGCTGCCGTGGCGCAGGGCCGGGCCGATTGGGGCGTTGCGATCGCAACCGTCGCCACCCGGTATGGCCTAGGCTTTGTGCCGTTGCAGGACGAGCGCTACGACTTGTTGGTGCCCACCGCGCGGCTCCTACGCGCCCCAGTGCAGCGGTTGATGGAGCTGCTGGGTTCTGCCCGGGGCCGGGCGTTACTTGCTGCCGCCGGGTTCGGCCCCTAGGCGGGTAGGCGCGTCGCACCCAGTCTGCCACAGTCCGCCCCGTATGGCGGCGGGGCAGGACATGCGAGCGGTCTGGATTGGCTTGGTACTGGCACTATGGGCCCACGCCGCACCGGCCCAGGATGCCCAGAGTAGGACCGCCCGGCCACGCGTAACCCGGCTGGCCGATGACTCGGCACAAAGCTTCATGTGGGTCGGCAACAGCTTCTTCTATTACAATAACGGTATGCCTGCCTTCGTGCAGCGCCTATTGGCGGGGGGTCCCCCGGCGGAGTTCCGGCCCTATCGCGCGACCATGATAACCATGGGCGATTCGGGGTTGGACTGGCACGATCTGGAAAGTTACTTCCGCCCTAACGCCGTCGGGCGCTACAGCTTCGACGGTGATAACAACGTTATCTTCAACACCGACGCCAAGCTGTTCGACGTAACGATCCTGATGGACTGCAGCCAGTGCCCGATCCATCCGACGCTGGGCAAGATCTTCCCCGAAATCGTCCGCACCGACGTCCGCATCGCCCGCGCCCATGCGGCCGAGCCGGTGCTGTTCATGTCCTGGGCCTATGCCGATAAGCCGGAAATGACGGCCGAGCTTGCTGCGGCCTACACCGCCGCCGGCAACGCCAACAATGCGCTGGTCATCCCGGCAGGCCTTGCCTTTGCCCGCGCCCGTGCCGAGCATCCGGACATCACGCTTTACCAGGCCGATAACCGTCATCCGACCGTGGCCGGCACCTACCTCGCAGCAGCCACCAGCCTGGTTACGCTGTATCACCACCCGAGCGAGGAGAACTCCTACACCGCCGGCCTGGATGCGGAGACGGCGCGGGTACTGCGCCGGGTCGCGTGGCAGACGGTACAGGCCTATTTCGGGCCCAGCTTCGCCGATAAGTGAGTGCGGCTGTAATGATAGCAGGCGTCATTCTGGCCGGTGGGCAGGCCCGGCGGATGGGCGGCGGGGATAAGACGTTGCTGATGCTCGGCGGGCAAAGCCTGCTGGCGCGGATCATCGGCCGGCTGGGGCCGCAGGTGGACGCGCTGGCCATCAACGCGAATGGTGACCCGGCGCGTTTCAAGGCCTTTGGCCTGCCGGTGCTGCCGGATGGCGTGCCGGGCTTCCCGGGGCCGCTGGCTGGCGTGCTGGCCGGCATGGTCTGGGCGGCCGGCCTGGGTGCCGCGTGGCTAATTACGGCGCCGGGCGATGCGCCATTCTTGCCTCTTGATTTAGCGGTTCGGCTGAACACCGGGCAAGAATACGCCTGCGCCAGCAGCAACGGCAGGACCCACCCCGTTGCGGCACTATGGCCCGTGGCCGACGCACCCCGTCTGGCAGCGGCCCTGGCGGCGGGCCAGCGCAAGATCGACGCCTTCACCGGGCCAAACACGGCAGTGATTTCTTGGCCCACAACCCCGTTCGACCCGTTTTTGAACATCAACACGCCGGACGACCTGGATCAGGCTGCCCGCCTGCTATGACCCGCGGGGCGGCGGCGCTGGGCGGTTTGTTCGTGGCCTACGCCGCCTTGTACTACGGCGCGCAACTGCCCGACCTGCGCCACGCCGGAGATTTCGCTGCGGTATGGAGTTACGGTCAGATTCTAAATCAAAATGGCGCGGCCAGTCTGTATGACCCGGCGCGGCTGCATACGCTGCAAACCGCGCTGGGTTTGCCGGATGATCAGCGCAACCCGTTCCCCTACCCCCCCGGTTTTCTGCCCATAATCTGGCCGCTTGGGCTGGCCGGGCTTGGGATCGCCTTCGCACTATGGACGGCCGCGACCGGCGTCGCGTTCGTCCTGGCCTGCCGCGGACGGCTAGCCTGGATCGCGCTGATTGCACCCGGCACAACGATTGAGGTCATTGCAGGCCAGACGGGCCTACTCTCCGGCGCGCTGTTTGTGGGTGGGATGCGGTTGGTGTCGTCCCGGCCCTGGCTGGGTGGCGTGCTATTGGGGCTGCTGACGTTCAAGCCGCAATTGGGGGTGCTGATCCCGGTGGCATTGATCGCCATCCGGGCGTGGCGGGCGGTGGCCGGGGCGGCGCTTGCGGCGCTCGGATTGGCGCTGGTCAGCCTAGCCCTATTTGGCACCGGCCTGGGCGGTTTGTGGCTTGCGAGTTTACCGGCCTATGCATCGGATTTTACCGCACGCAGCGTGCGGTATGGCATGATGCCCACAGTCACGGCGAATTTGGTGATGCTGGGCGCGTCACCCGCGTGGGCCACGCCGATCCAGGCAGTGGCAGCGCTGGCGGGCGCGATTCTGGTGTGGCGCGTGTTCCGCCGCGCCGGGCAGTGTGGGCCGCGTGAGCTGTTGATCTTGGCCGCCGCAACGTTCGTGGCCACGCCCCACGCGTTTGTCTATGACCTGCCGCTACTTACGGGTGCTGCGCTGGTCTACGGCGCGGCCGGACGCAGTTGGGTTGCAGCACTCGTGTTGTTGGTGCCTGCCGCGATGCTATGGAGCGGGCCGGTGCCGCTAAGTACGCCCGTGCTCGCTGGCGTTCTGGCCCTGCTGATCGCATGCGGAACCGCCCCCGAAAACGGCATCCCCCGGCGCTTCAGCACAGTCTGAAGCTCCACCAGCGCCAAGAACACGGCGACGGACGCGACCCGCACGGCTTCATCATTCAGGAAGTCTGCCCGCTCCAACGCTGCCAACGGCGCATAATCCTCACCGACTAGACGCTCGTAATATTCAAGGGCGAGCTGCCGCGCTTCGACACTAAGCCCGGTATCGGCGATGAACTCAAAACCCGCCTCCTCCCCGCGAACCCAGCGGCGCACAGCATCGTAGGACGTGCCATCGGGCAGTCTGATCGCGACCTGCTCCGGTACGGAGGTCGTAGAGCCGAACCGGACGCGGGCCCCGTGGGCCGACAGGTCCATTATGAGGCAGTCGAACACCGTATCGCCGGCAATGATTTTCGCCGTCCGGATCATCGATTTACGGTTACACTGCCGGTCGAAATGGTTTCCCATACTCGGAAATTACCACAAAACCGGCAATGCGCGAAGTCACTACGTTCAGCGTCGGACTGGCGGTAGGCTTTGCTGTTGAACTGGCGAAAACCCGGGCCCAGCACCCAGACCAGGCCCAACACCCAGGCCGTCAGCCGGTGTTGGGGCTGGTAGCGCCGGTCGGGACGTTGTGGGTCCTGTGGTGCCGTTCGCGCCGTACTTGGTCAGTACCTCCCGCAGCGGATCGGCACCAGGGTTCGACACCTCCACCCCCACCACGATCTGCTGCGCGCCGACGGACCGTCCGTAATAGGCGCGATTGAGGTCCGACTGCGCCGATAGCAACGACCCGTTCAGACTGATGCCGGCATACAGGCCGCGCGACCGGGTAAAGCCCACGATGTCCGCGCGTAGTGCCGCGGTCGTCGCCCCCTCGATCCCGCCGCCTAGCTCCACAAACGTACCCGTCGCGTCGGCACCCAGTTTGAATTGGCTATCCAGCACGGCACCCAGGCCGCGATCGTTCATGATCAGCAGCATGATCTCGGCGTCTTGCACGCCCGCCTGGAAACCAAAGCTGGCGCTGTTGAGCGCATAGAACGCCGGCGCGGTCCATGATCCGCCGCCGGCGCGTGCGACCAGGACGCAGGCCCCGCCCTCACCACCAAACAGGAACCCGGCGCGTAGCACCCGGGGGCAGATTATGACGGCACGCGCGCGGCGCAGCACGGCCTGCGCATCGGTGCCGTTACGGTCGTTCAGCATGTCTTGCGCTGCCAGCGTCGCACGGTCGACCAGTTGCTGCGGCTCCGACCCGCCGGGATCTGCGCAGCCGGCCATCAACACTGCTACAGCCGCGACGACGAAATGCTTCATTGCCCGATCCCCACTCAGAACCTGCTATCGCTAGACCATGTCGAAATAATTGGTGCCAAACCATGGCGAAACCATGGGCACCAAACCAGGGGCGCCGCTACAGACACGTTTCATTGACCGAAACCACGCGCCACCCTACCGCTAGGTGGTCGAGCCGGGTCAAGGACAAGTTCTGGACCGAAAAGTGCAGCGCCCGGTCCGCATCGATGTTCAATGCATGGGCAACCGCGGCCCGGATCGCGCCACCATGGCTGACCAGCACCACGTCCCGCCCGACATGGGCAACGGCCAGCGCGTTCATCGCCGACGATACGCGGCCGATCATGTCGGCCACACTCTCCCCACCCGGCGGACGCTCGGTACCCGAAAGCGGCCAGAACGGATGCGCGGGCGACGCCAGCAGTGCCGGCAGCTCTGCATGGCGCAATCCCTGATAGTCGCCAAGGTCCTGTTCGATTAGGCCGGGTTCGACCAGCAGTTCCGGCCCGGGGTAACCCGCGGCATAAATCGCCTCCGCCGTGCGGCGGGTGCGCGATAGCGGGGTGCATAGCCAGACAGCGTTCCGCGGCAGACGCGCGGCCAGCGCCCGGTACATCGGCACCTGCGCCACCAGGCTTTCAGGGCACAGGTTTACATCCAGCACCCCGTACAGCGTCGCACGCTCGTTCTCGGCCACAATCGCGTGGCGGATCAGCCAGAATTTGGTTTCCATCATTCCCCAATATTCAGCAGGGCGCCGCTTGTCCGCGCCACCCTGAATTGCCGTGCAAACAGCCCCACGCCGGCAACCATCCACAGCGCGTTCAACACGACCGCCCAGGCCAGGTGGTCCCACCGCACCACCCCCTGCAGCGCGGCGCGCATCCCCTCAAACACATGGGCCGACGGCAGCGACAGCGCGACCCACTGCACCGGCGCTGGCAGCACCGATACCGGGTAAAACACGGCGGAGATGGGTGTCAGACCGAACAGCACCGACCAGGCCAGCGCCTCCGCCCCCGCCCCATGGCGCAGGATCAGGCTGACCACCCCAAGCGCAACCCACCAACCCATGATCAGCAGATTGGCAAAAAACAGCACCACGACCGGGCCCATTTGAAACAAGTCGAACGCGTACAGAACCCACGCCAGCAGCACCGCCGGCAACACACCTACCAGAACCCGCAACGCCGAGATCGACACCAGGGCTGCAAGCATCTCCCACGGCCGCAGCGGTGAGACGAAGACGTGACCGAGATTACGGGACCACAACTCCTCCAGAAAGCTCAGCGCCACGCCCATTTGGCTGCGCAACGCGACCTCCCACAGCAACACGCCGCCAAGCAGCGCGCCGCCCACCGCCGCAACGCCGTTGGCGCCCCCCGCCGTTGTCACCAGGTAGGTGGAGGTGAAACCCCAGATGCACATCTGCAACGTCGGCCAGTACATCAGCTCAACCACGCGCGGCCATGACCGGCGATACAGCGCCAGATGCCGGTACATCAGGCCCCAAATGCGCTGCGCCGAGCCGGCCGTCATGCCGCCCGCGCCCCCGGTCCCCGCGCCCCCGGTCCCCGTGCGATGTCGAGGAACACCTGCTCCAGATCGTTACGCCCATAGCGTTTCAGCAGGGCGGCCGGCGTACCCTGATCCACGATTTGACCGCGCTTGAGCATGAGCACGGTGTCACACAACCGCTCGACCTCCGCCATGTTGTGCGACGCCAGCAGGATCGTGGCGCCCGACCGTGCCCGGTAGCGTTCCAGCCAGCTGCGCACCAAATCGCCCGTGTCGGGATCGAGGCTGGCGGTCGGTTCGTCCAACAGCAGCACGTCGGGCTCGTTAATCAGCGACTTTGCCAGGGCGACCCGGGTTTTCTGCCCCGCCGACAGCCCGCCTGCGGGACGGTCGAGGAACGCGCCCAAATCCAGTTCCTCGGTCAGTTGCGCAATGCGGGCGTCCAGGTTCCGGACGTTGTACAGATGGCCATACACACGCAGGTTCTCGGCCACACTCAGCCGTGACGGCAGGGCGATGTAGGGCGACGAGAAGTTCATGCGGGCCAGTGCCCGGTAGCGATGCCGGCCCATGTCATGGCCTAGGATCGTGATGCGCCCGGCGGTCGGGATCAGCATGCCCAGCAGCATCGCAATCGTTGTCGTTTTACCTGCGCCATTGCCCCCCAGCAGGCCAAGCGTCTGGCCAGCGCCGACAGTGAAATCGACGCCATCGACGGCGAGCACATCGCCATAGCGTTTGGTCAGGCCCTCGACCCGGATGGCGTCGTTCATGGCGCTGCCCTTAGCGATTTTACGGCGGTCGCGATACCTCCGTCAGGCGGTGCCGGTTGTGCCAAGCGCGGTGAACAAGCCGATGCCCTGCGCCTGTCCCCAGGCGCGCGCCGCCGGGTCATCCGTTTGGGTCAGCACCCAGTCCGCACCGCCGATCTGCACGTGGTCCAGCCGGGCTGCGGCCAGCGCCGGGTGCCAGCGCAACGCGATCAGGTCGATCGCCAACCGATCGAGCCGCCATAGGCCCAGTAATTCGTGCGTGATGTCGCGCAGGAGCAGCCGGTAGCCGCGTACCCGGGCGAAGTCGCGGGCGAAGCAGAAGGCGGGTACGTCGGCGGCCAGGTCCTCCGGCGCCAAATTGAGCGTGACCCGGCCGCGCAGCGCGGGGGGCAGTGCCGCGTCGAAGCGCAGGAACTCGGGACTGAGCACGCTGTCGACGTTCAGATCCAGGCTGAACGGACGGGCGCTTGCCAGTTCTGCCGGGTCGGTCAGTAGGGCCAGCGCGCGCCGATCCATGGCCCGCGTCAGCCGGCGATAGAGCCAGGGTACGGCCGTAATACTGGCGTCTGGCATGAGGGTTTCCGCTAGTTCGGTCACAGAGAAGAACCGCCGTTCCCAGGCTAGCATGGCGCGGCCAGCGGTGATCCGGTGCACCGGCGCGCGGCGCGCGAACCGGGCGACATCGACTGTGGCCAGGTGGCGCTCCAGCACGGCAAGGCTTGTGGTTTCAAGCACATTGCCCAAAGCCTTGTGATTATCGCGCGTCTTATGGGTGTCGGGAGTGTCGGGAGTGTCGGGTGCGAAGCCGCTCAACAACTGCAACAGCCCGGCCCCACCCTGCGGTAAGGTAAAAATGCGCAGCACATCGGCCAGCGCGGGCGTGTCTTGGGTCGCATCCGTCAGCAAATAGCGCAATTGCGCGGTTGTCGCGGCCAACCGGCCCGACGCGTCCCCCCGCCAGGACACGGCGACGGCACCCCCCAGCAGGTCGTGCCAGGCGGCGCGGTCGGTGTTTAGCAACGGCTCCATCGCTGCGCGGGCCAGCCGGTGGTGGTGCGGGCGGGACAAGTGCTTTGGCAGTCGGTCGGCACGTAACACCGCAACGTGCCGCCGTGCGCCGGATGCCGCGCAATCCCGCACCAGGGCCGCCAGGCCAGCGTAGCCGGACGGCATCTCCGCCGCGCCGGGCGCGCCGCCATTCGCATGGGCAACGGCCGGAACCATCATGGGGCGGCGGCGTCCAACAGGGCCGGATTGCTGCAGCCGGCGCGGCCCGCCGCCCCGGTGGCATAGCCCCGTTCCTGACACTGCCGCACCACGCAGCGGGCTGCGGCCGGACACGCCTGTACCCGCGCGGTGGCCAGTAGCGCGTCAATATGCCGACCCTGAAACAGGGCGATGCCCTGCTGCAGCCCCCATTGCACGGCCGCCGCACTTTCTGCCCGCGCCAGCACGACCCGGCCAACGCCTAACCAGGCCAGGCCCTCCAGCGTCGGCGCATGACCCATCATCGCGTCCGACCAGTCCAGTTTGATCCAGTCGGGCGCCAGACTGTTGAGGTGCGTAAGCGCCAGCGCGTGATGCGACACGCCGTCCAGCACGAGCGCCACGCCGGCTTCGACCAAGCGAGCGCGGGCGCGGGCAAATCCGGCCGGGTCGCCACAGGCCTCCATCAGCGGCACCTCGATCGCCAGAGCCGCACCGGCGCCTGCCATAACGGCCGCCAGCCGGTCGAAGGCCGGTGATAGAATGCCGCCGATGGCGAGGTTCAGGTGCATCCGCAGCGCCGGCGCGCCCCCATCCCGGACGGCGTTGTGCGCCCCGTGCAGCATCCGGTCATCCAGCTTACCGGCCAGATGCCGGAACAAATACGGGTCCGCCACCGCCTGACCCACCGCGGCCAGGCGGGAGCGAAGTACCGACAGCGCCACCAGGACTTCCGCATAGACCGGGCGAAGCTGGAGTGCGCTGGGATCGGCGGTCAGCGCGCCACCTGTAATTGACACGCCGACCTGCCGCTGCGTCAAATCCGTCAGGCGGGACATGCCGATTACGGCCAGTGTTTTGTTAACGGCCAGTGTTTTGTTAACGGCCACTGTTTCGTTTGCAACGGATGTTTCGTTAGCTGCGAGTGTCTCGTTCCCGGCCAGTGTGTCGCTATTGGCCAAATTCCTGCCCAGCGGCACGACCCGGTCGGGCGCTGGCGGGTCCAGGTGACGAGCGGCGGCGTAGGCCACCATCTCGGCACTGCCGGCAGCCCAGGCGCTGATTAGCGTGGCGGCGTCGGGCAGATCGATCCGGAACAGGCGGACAAGCTGGGCCGACAGCGCCTCCACCGCCGTGACGGCCGGCAGGATCAGGACGATATCGCGATTGCGCAGCGCAAACAGCTCCCCCTGTAGCCGCATGACGGCGTCGTCCAGGATGGCGCGGGCAATGCGCTGGTGGTGTGCGCGCGGGGCGGGCAGCAGCGATAAATGCAGCACCAACGCCAGCCGGCCTTGGCCCGCTTTTGCAGCCGCAAGCCCGGCCGCGGCGCGATCGACGCACGCCAGCAGCGCGGTTTCAGCCACACCCACCACGATCAACGATGCCGGCAGCCCCGCCCCGCTACGTCCGGAACCAGCCGCGTTCATCAGTGCCGGGACAGCCCGCATCGCTTTCAGAGTCGCCATCCCATGCCGAACCGCTAAAGAATGGCCCGAAATGATTGCTAAACCCTTACCTCCCCTCGGCCTCGGCTACAGCCAGCGCATTTACGCCATCGGCGACGTGCATGGGCAGGCAGAGCGGCTCCGCCAGCTGTACGACGCCATTTTAGCCGATTTGGCCGTAAGCCCGGTGCGCCGGCCCATGGTGCTGTATGTAGGCGACCTGATCGATCGCGGCCCCGATAGCGCGGGCGTGTTGGACCATATCCTGCGTACGCAAGGCCGGCTGCCGACCGTGACCCTGCTGGGCAATCACGAGGCAATGCTGCTCGACACCGTGGCCACGCCCGACCGGGCGCGGGCGGAAAAGCGGGCGCAGCACTGGATGGGCCATGGTGGGGCCGCGGCGCTGCAAAGCTGGCGGATCCCGGCCCGCGCGCCGGTCGAGGAATGGTCGGCGCTTATTCCCCCCGGGCACCTGGCCCTGCTACG
>JAYVTX010000161.1:0-3077 GCA_043788425.1 Rhodospirillales bacterium | reverse complement strand
AAGCCGTAATCCGCCACCTGGAAGATCGGCGCATCGGCGTCTTTGTTGATCGCAACGATGACCTTGCTGTCCTTCATGCCCGCCAAATGCTGGATGGCGCCGGAAATACCGATCGCGACATACAGGTCCGGGGCTACGATTTTGCCCGTCTGCCCGACCTGGTAGTCGTTGGGCACATACCCGGCATCGACCGCCGCCCGGCTGGCACCCACGGCCGCACCCAGCAGGTCCGCCACAGGCTCCAGCAACTTGAAGTTCTCGCCGTTCTGCATGCCGCGCCCGCCCGACACGACGATGCGCGCCGCCGTCAGCTCGGGCCGTTCGGACGCACTCAGCTCGGCCGAGACGAAGCGGGACGTTGCAGCAGCGGCGGCCAGCGACACGGCCTCGATCACGGCGGACCCACCTTCGGGCGCAACCGGGTCGAAGCTGGCGGCGCGAATGGTCATGATCTTTTTGGCGTCGGCGCTGCGCACGGTCGCCAGCGCGTTACCAGCATAAATCGGGCGGACGAACGTGTCGGCGTCGATGATGGACGACACATCGCTGATCGGCTGCACGTCGAGGAGTGCGGCCACCCGCGGCATCACATTTTTACCGGTGGCCGTGCTGGCTGCCATGATGTGATCGTGGTGACCGGCCATGCTCACCAGCAGCGCGGCCAGCGGCTCGGCCAGGCTGTGGTCGAACTCGGCGCTGTCGGCCACATGCACCTTGGTGACGCCGGGCAACTTGGCGGCGGCTTGCCCGGCGGCGGCGATGCCGTGCCCGGCGACGAGCACATGCACCTCGCCCAATTTCGACGCGGCGGCGACGGCACTGCGTGACGGCTGCTTAATGCCGTGTTCGTCGAAGTCCAGCAGAACGAGCGATGCCATGGTCAGATTACCTTTGCTTCGGTACGGAGTTTTGCGACAAGTTCCTGGATCGAACCGACCTTCACGCCCGCAACCCGGCGCGGCGGCTCGGCCACGCTCACGAGCGACAGCCGGGGCGCCGGATCGACGCCCAGATCGGCCGGCTTGATCGTCTCGATCGGCTTTTTCCTTGCTTTCATGATGTTCGGCAGCGACGCATAGCGCGGCTCGTTCAGGCGCAAATCGGCCGTCACGATGCAGGGCATATCGAGCGAAAGGGTCTCGAGCCCGCCATCGATCTCGCGGGTGACGGTCAGCGTTGTGCCCTCAATCGTGATCCGGCTGGCGAAGGTGCCTTGCGGCCAGCCGAGCAGGGCGGCCAGCATCTGCCCGGTCGCGTTCATGTCATCATCGATCGCCTGCTTGCCCATGACGATCAGGCCCGGCTGTTCCTTGATCGCGAGCGCCTTCAGCATCTTGGCGACTGCCAGCGGCTGCAACTCGACATCCGTCTCGACCAGGATGCCACGGTCGGCACCCATCGCCAGCGCAGTCCTTATCGTCTCGGCACAGGCCGGCAGGCCCATGCTGACGGCCACGATCTCTGTCACCAGACCTTTTTCCTTTAGGCGAACTGCCTCTTCGACTGCGATCTCGTCGAATGGGTTCATGCTCATTTTGACGCCTTGCGTCTCAACGCCCGTGCCGTCCGTTTTGACGCGGACTTTCACGTTGTAATCGACGACGCGCTTAACTGGGACGAGTATCTTCATGGGTACGGCCATCCGTTCGCAGGGCGGGTAGTTACGGGCGCGTGCCGCCCCAAGTCAACGCAGTCACGTCCTCTGCATCAGGCTCAGCAGCACGATGAACAAGAGCACGGCGACGCCCTGAAATACGACACGGTAGCGCATCAGCCGGTTAGACCGGGCCGGGTCCGGCGATCCGCGTGCTACGCCGACCAGCCCGGCCAGGAGCATCCCTACGGTCGCCACCATCGCCAGGACGGCCAAAACAACGAGTACGGTGTGCATTCCTTTGAGATAGTGACGGCCCCGTTGTTGTCCTGCACCACGCAGCCGTTGACACGCTTGCTCCACGGGTGTTCGACCGAGCGATGCGCGTTCTGCTTCTTCTTTTGCTCTCCCTTATGGCAGCGCCCGCCCAGCCCGCTTATTCCCAGCCGGGGCTCCTCACGCCGCAGCAGGCCGAAGACGTGCTCGCAACACTGCGTGACGAGAAAAAGCGGGCAGCCTTCGAAGCGACATTGGAGGCGATGTTGCATGCCCGTCCGGACGCGCCAGCCGCGCTGGAGCCGGACAGCCTGGCCGAGCAATTGCTGCAACAGGCCGGCACGGCACTGGCCAATGCCGGCGCCCAAACACGTAAAACGCTCGAGACGGTAAACGATCTGCCGCTCCTGTGGCGTTGGGTCGCATCGCAGGCCACGGACGCCGACGCTCGGGCTCGTATCGGTGACGCGGCCTGGCGTTTATTGGTGGTCATGGCCGTGGCCGGGCTTGTGCAAGCTATGGCCATAGGTGCGTTGCGCGGCGTCCGAGCCCGCGCCGGCGCCTGGTCGCCGCCCCCGCCGCCGGAGAGTGACGACACCCCGGAGGCCACGTTGACCGGCTTTCGCCGCCGTAGCCTGAACCGGGCCCTTGGTGCGCTCCGGCGGGCACCGTTCATCCTGACGCGCCTGATGCTCGACCTCTTGCCGGTTGCGGTATTTGTCGCTGTGGCATGGCTGCTGATGCGCGAATGGCTGGTCGTGCCCGGCGCCGCGGCAGCTCCTCCCACGCCGAACCCGGCCTATGCCACCGTGCGTATCGCCGTGCTGGCCTATGGGGCCGGCTGCCTGTCGCTGGCGCTGGTGGCCATGATCGCCTCGCCCGATGGCGGCCGCTTGCGCCTGCTCGACATGCCGGACGGAGCGGCGTGGTTCATCACGCGCTGGGCCCGGCGCCTGGTGCTGATCGCTGGCGCCGGTTGGGTCCTGGCCGAAATAGGCCTGGTGTTCGGCATGTATCAGACGGCGCATGACGCGCTGCTGAAGCTGTTTGCGCTGGTCGTGCATGGGTGCGCGATCGTTATGGTGCTGCAGGCGCGGGGTGCGGTTTCGGCCCGGATCCGAAGCGGCGGCACCGGTCAGCCTGGGGTGTGGACCACGACCCGGGCGTTGGTCGCCCAGAGCTGGCATGTGGTGATCATTCTATATCT
>JAYVTX010000160.1:0-4352 GCA_043788425.1 Rhodospirillales bacterium | reverse complement strand
CCCTACGAACGTGGGTCCGATGTGCACACAGGCTGGTTAAGATCTGATTAAAATGCCCGCCCGGCTTACGACGCCGCCCGCGGTCCGCCCTGGCGTCAGGTCATAAGCGCTGGAATGTGCTTACGCAGTCCAAAATATCCGCGCGTCGCGTGGGGCCAAGCTGCCTGGTCGAAGGGCCGAAGTACCTGCACCGCACCGGGTACCGCCTTGGTTAGCAGGGTGCGTGCCGGGCCCACCGGGGCATACGGCACGACCACCGTGCCGCGTGCCCACCCCGCCACGGCCGATGGGTCCAGCACACCGCCGGACGGCACGCCGAGGTAAGCCGCGGCCCTGGCTACCCCATCCTCTAACGCGCCGTATGCAAACGCGGTTACGGGCGCCGCAACGCCGGGGACTAGGTGCGGGTGGGCCAGCAGGCCCGCGACCCCGCAAACCGTAGCCTTCGACAGATCGAGTGTCTCCGCGCACAGATCTTCGTCATGCAGCAGTAACCAGACGTCCTGCGCCGGGGCCGGGGCCGGGCTTGGAAGGCGGGCGGTGGGAACGGCCCGCTCCTCCTGCAAAGGCTCCGGATGTTCTTCCAATTGCCCGGCCGGGTTATAGTGGCCATCAGTATAGCGGGCGATGTTGTCGGCGCGCGCCACGTAGTGTTTGCCGGCTGTATGCAGCCCGGCCACCCAGCGCCATGACAACGTATTGCTGGCTGCGTCGCCGTCCATCAGGTGACGCAGGAAGAATGCCGCCCCTAGTTCCCAAGGCAGGCGTAGGGTAAAAATCCAGATGCTGGCGAACCACATGCGGACGTGATTGTGCAGCCAGTTGGTTGCGACCAGCTCCTGCGCCCATGCATCAAACCCGTCGATGCCCGTATGCCCGGCGCAGGCATCGTCATGCACGCGACGTAGTCCGCTTTCGGTCGCCAACCGGTTTTCGCCGTGGGCGAGGCCGTCCAGGAACCGGTCCCAGAGCGCGGGATGCGACTCAAGATAACCCTTGTAGTAGGTGCGCCAAAACACCTCCTGCACGTACTTTTCTGCGGCGGGGCCATGGCGATTTTCGGCGGCCTGCGCCACCTCCGACTCCAGAAGCAACCGATGGCGCAGATAAGGTGACAGGATCGACGCAGCCTGCTGCCGGTCCGGGCCTGAGTCTGTGTTTCGCCCGGCGGCATAAGCCCGGCCCAGGCGCGGTTCGATGGCGTGTAACCGCGCCAGGCCGGCGGCACGGGTTGGGATGAACTGGCGGGTTTGATGCATGGTCTCCATGTCGGGGCACGCCCGGCGGCTGCAACCCTTTTGGCCGGGGGCCGTATGTCATCAAACAACGGAGTTTCCCCATGCGCCTCGCTTTGGTTGCCCTGATACTAGCCGCCACGCCCGCCTGGGCTGGCACGGACGATCCGACCCGCATTGGCGACGTCAGCACCACGTTCCGTATTGTCGGGCGAAACGACAGGATCGTCGTCGATCGGTATGACGATCCGAAGGTTCCGGGTGCCAGCTGCTACGTTTCGCGCGCCGAAACGGGCGGTATCGCCGGTACAGTCGGGCTGGCGACGGACCCCAGCCGGTTCAGCATCTCCTGCCGGGCCACGGGTCCCGTGAGCGTGCCGGTAAAGCTGCCGGCGAACGAGGTCGTGTTTGGCGCGTCGGCGAGCTGGCTGTTCAAGGAAATCCGGGTCAGCCGGATGTGGGATGAGCAGAAGCGAACCCTGGTTTATTTGGTGTGGTCCACGCAGGCGCTGAGCAAGGGCGGTTCTCCGTATAACAGCGTGAGCGTGATTTCGGTGAGCGCACCCGCGAGTTAACTGGTTAGGGTTTCGGACGCAGCCTGAGCTGTTCGATCATAGGCACTGCACAACGCCGTCCACTCCGGCAGGTTCAATCCCTTAACTAGCGTCATCACAGAGAGCGGCAATCTGCCTGGCAACAGGCTCCGGCTGGGCTAGCCCAGCCCGATCCTCACCTGGGAACGCGTCCGCCCGCAGCCGGGTCCCGACGACGCCCGGATCGAACAGGCTAACCCGCATCGGCGCCGGGCTTTCGGCGGCGTAGGTGCGGACCAGGTGGTCCATGCCCGCCTTCGTCGCCCCATACGCGCCCCAATAGGCGCGGGGCGTACCGACCAGGCTATCGGTCAGGAACACTGCACGTCCGGCGGGGGCCGCCCGCAGCAGCGGGTCGCAGGTACGGATCAGTCGCCAGGTGGCTGTCAGGTTTACGCCGATTACATTGTCCCAATCGCCCGGCTGAATGTGCCCCACGGGGGTCAGACGCCCCAGCATCGCCGCGGCGTGGACCAGGATGTCGAGCCGCCCAAATCGCGTCGCGAGGCTCGGGCCAACCGGGTCGATGCCCGCACCCTCCCGCAAATCCATCGGCAGCAGCGTCGCCGTGCCACCCACGGCCCGCACGGCATTGTCCGTGTCCTCCAGCCCGCCTTGTGTCCGCGCGAGTAGCACGACGTGCACGCCGGCCCGCGCCAGCTCGACGGCTACGGCCGCGCCGATGCCCCGGCTGGCCCCCGTCACCAGGGCCACGCGCATCAGCGTTCGGTCAGTAGGCTAAGCTGGCGGTCGGCGTTATCGACCTGGTCTGGCAGCGGAATCGGATACTCGCCCGTGAAACACGCGTCGCAGAAATGCGGGCGGCTTGCATCGCGTCCGGGTTGGCGCAGCGCGCGGTACAAGCCGTCTAGCGATACGAAGGCCAGGCTGTCGGCCCCGATCAGCGCCGCCATCTCAACCACCGAATGTTGCGCGGCCAACAGCTTACTCCGCTCAGGCGTATCGATGCCGTAGAAACAAGAGTGGGTCGTGGGCGGGCTGCTGATCCGCATGTGGACCTCGGCTGCGCCCGCCGCCCGAACCATCTCCACAATCTTGCGGCTGGTGGTGCCGCGGACGATGCTGTCATCAACAAGCACAACCCGCTTGCCCGCCAGCACCGCCCGGTTGGCCGAGTGCTTCAGCTTCACACCCAGATTGCGGATCGTGTCGGTCGGCTCAATGAAGGTACGGCCGACATAGTGGTTGCGGATGATCCCCAGTTCGAACGGGATGCCGCTTTCGGCCGAAAATCCCATAGCCGACGGGACGCCGCTATCGGGCACAGGCACCACGACGTCCGCATTGACGGGACTTTCGCGGGCGAGTTCCCGTCCGATGCGCTGCCGGGCGTCATAGACAGGCATGCCCTCCATGATCGAGTCGGGACGGGCGAAGTAGATGTATTCGAAAACGCAGAACCGGCTGCGCCCCGCGCCGAACGGCTTTATGCTATGCACACCCTGGTCGTTGATTACCACGATCTCGCCGGGTTCGACGTCGCGGACGAACTCTGCGCCGACGATATCAAGCGCGCAGGTTTCGCTGGCGAGCACCCAGCCTCCGGTGCCCGTGTTGCCGATGCGGCCCAGGATTAGTGGCCGTACGCCCATCGGGTCGCGCACACCCATCAGCGCGGCGTTAGATAGTGCGACCAGGGAATATGCGCCCACGACTTGCTTCAGCGCGTCGATCAACCGGTCGACAACGGTGGAATACAGGCTGATAGCGATCAGGTGAACAAAGACTTCGCTATCGGTGGTCGACTGAAACAGACACCCCCGGCGCACGAGGGCGCGGTGCAGAATGTGGGCGTTGGTCAGATTGCCATTATGGGCCACCGCAAAGCCGCCAAACTCGAAATCCGCATAAAGCGGCTGCACGTTGCGAAGGATCGTGTCGCCCGTCGTCGCATACCGGTTATGGCCCACCGCGTTCGTGCCCGGCAGGCGCGCCATGACTTTCGCGTCCGAATAGTTATCCCCAACCAGCCCTAGGCCGCGATGGCTGTGGAAGCGCGTACCATCATAACTGACCAGGCCGGTCGCTTCCTGCCCACGATGCTGTAGCGCATGGAGGCCGAGGGCTGTGACGGCGGCGGCGTCGGCCACGTTCCACACGCCGAAGACGCCACATTCCTCATGGAACCCGTCATCGTCAGCCATTTGAGTCGGAACCATGGCGTCTTCTACTCCCGTGCGGCGCGTGTGCCCAGCGGTTTAGGTGCTTCCGTCGCGCGACCGGCTGGGGGGATGCGCATCAGGTCCTCCGCCCGCGATGCCCGGCCGGGGGGCGGTGGCAGAACAGCCGGACGATAGGCAGGCGGCACGTAATCTACGATCTTCAGGGCGACGGCGTAGATAATCGGCAATGACCGCGCCTCCAGCACCGGCGGCGGCCAGTCATCGACTTTTACGGCTAGCCCTACTGCAATGTAGGTCGCCGCCAGCAGCACGCCGCCGCGGAAAAATCCGAAAAGCAGCCCAAGCGTACGATCCAGCCCTCCCAGCACAGACCCTCGCAC
>JAYVTX010000159.1:0-3643 GCA_043788425.1 Rhodospirillales bacterium | reverse complement strand
GCGGCTCTGAATGAACGAAAGCTGCTCTAGTAGGCGTTGCCGGCACCAGTGCCGGTTGATGGTTGGCTGTTGCTGCCGGTCAGCAATGGCCCAACCGTTCGACTGGCGACCTGCCAACCGGGAAAGTTCACTACTGCTTCAGGCCGGCCGCTGGGCGGAGGCCGGTCCGTTGATCGAACGGACCCTTGCCTCGTGTTCCATGGCCTTAACCCCGCTGGAGGCTGGGCTGTGTATCGGGATCATGTCCGAAAATCAGGCCGGGTTGTTGGAGCATTTGGGTGAAGTAGTGCTTCGCGATGCGGGACCGTTGCTACCCCGCGTGTTGCCGCCGGAACGCCGCTGGCTCTGGCGGCGTCTGCCGGTCCGGGCTTACGGTATCTTCCGCGTCCCCGCCTGCTGCGCCCTGCCACGCGACGCCTTCTCCACCACGCCACTCACGCCTTCGCGCCGGGTCAGCTCCGCCCAGACATCGACAGGTTCCACGCCGGCTGCGACCCACATTACCAGCAGGTGGTACAGCACGTCCGCACTTTCAGCGACCAGTGCGCCCTTATTGCCGGCCGCGCCCTCGATCAGGCACTCGACCGCTTCCTCCCCGAATTTTTGCGCGACCTTCGCCGGCCCGCGGGCCAATAGCCGGGCGGAGTGGCTATGCGCCGGGTCGGCCGTTCGCCGGTCGAGGATTACGGCGTGCAGACGGTCCAGCACCTGGACCGGACTGGTCTTTTTGGCGGTCGCCCTCGATTTGGCTGCGCGCTTGACCGTGGCTGAATTTTTAACCGCCTTTGCCATCGCTATCGCCCCACCCGCACCGGCAGGCCTGCATCTGCCATTGCCGCCTTTACCGCCGCCACGGTGAACGTGCCGAAGTGAAAGACGCTTGCCGCCAGTAGCCCCGTGGCACCCGCGCCGGCCCCATCGACGAAATGCTGCAACGTCCCCACGCCGCCCGAAGCGATCACCGGCACCCGTACTGCACCACACACGGCCCGCAGCAGGTCTAGGTCAAAGCCCCGGCCGGTTCCGTCGCGGTCCATGCTGGTCAGCAGGATTTCGCCCGCGCCCAACGCTGCCACCTGCTGGCACCATGCCACGGCGTCCAACCCGGTATCGGTGCGCCCGCCATGGCTGAAAACGTCCCAGCGGCCCGGCCCCGCCGCACGCGCGTCTACGGCCACCACCACACATTGCGACCCGAACTTTTCGGCCGCTTCCCGCACCAGGTCCGGTCGCGAAATCGCGGCGGAATTGGTGCTGCACTTATCGGCCCCCGCCAGCAACAGCCGGCGCATGTCGTCCGTCGTCCGCACGCCGCCACCGACAGTTAGTGGCAGAAACACCCGTTCGGCGGTGCGTGATACGACGTCCAGGATCGTGTCCCGGTTCTCATGGCTTGCGGTAATGTCCAGGAACGTCAGTTCGTCGGCGCCGGCCGCGTCGTACACGGCCGCCTGTTCCACCGGGTCACCGGCATCGCGCAACGAGACGAAGTTTACGCCCTTAACCACGCGCCCGTCTTTGACGTCCAGGCAGGGAATGACACGCAGCTTCAGCATCAGCCCGCCAGCAATTCGAGCGCCGCTGTGGGATCTACCCGGCCGTCATAGAGCGCGCGTCCGACGATCACGCCCTCGATCGTGCCTGGCGCGCCCACTGCCCGGTCGCGTAATGCTGCGATGTCGGACAACTGGCCCACCCCGCCCGACGCGATCACCGGCACCGATACCGCGCCCGCCAACGCCATTGTCGCATCGAGGTTGAGGCCGCCCATCATCCCGTCCCGGCCAATATCGGTGTAGATGATTGCGGCTACCCCGGCCTGTTCCATTTGTCGCGCGAGGTCCAAGGCGGTCAGGTCCATTTCCTCCGCCCAGCCCTGCACCGCGACCATGCCATCCCGGGCGTCGATACCGACCACCACCTGCCCGGGATGGGCCCGCGCGGCGGCGGCTACCAGCTCTGGCTGTTCAACGGCGGCACTGCCCAGGATCACGCGGCGCACGCCCGCTGCCAACCAGCGTTCGATATCGGCCATCGTCCTGATCCCGCCGCCCAGCTGCACCGGCACCGTTGCCTGCTTCAGTATAGCTTCAACCGCTGCGCCATTCACGCTGCGCCCGGCAAATGCGCCGTTCAGGTCCACGACGTGCAGCCATTTGCAGCCGGCATCCTGCCATGCCCGCGCCTGGCCGCCGGGGTCGGACGAATAGACCGTGGCCTGCGCCATATCGCCCCGCCGCAGACGGACGCAGGCGCCGTCCTTTAGATCAATCGCTGGAAACAGGATCATGCCTTCGGCTCCCGCTGCAGCAGCTTCGTGTAATACAGCCCGCGGATCGTGCGGCCGCCGACGCGGGCATAGGCCGGGTGCTCGCCCCAGCGCTGATAGCCCAGCCCCTCATAGAGTCGGATGGCAGGCGTTTGGGTTTCCCGCACGTCCAGGTTCAGGACCTGGTAGCCCAACGCCCGGGCCCCGTCCTCCACCCGCTGGGTCATCAGCCGCGCCAGGCCGTGGCCGCGGGCATACGGCGCGATGAACGCATGCATCAACGTTGCGGCGAAAGCCTGTGCCTCGTTATTGCGGGGCGGGCGGACCAACTGCGCGCTGCCGACGATGGTACCGTTCAGGCGTCCGATAAACAGCTCCCGCTCCGGCACCAGCAGCACGCCACGAAAGTAGCTGGTCAGCGTCTGCCGGCCGGGCGACTTGACCCAGCCAAATCCGCCGCCCTCCAAGATTGCCGCGTCTGCCGCCTCACACAGGGCCTGCAGGTCGTCATCGTCCAGCGTGGTCGCGCGCTCGACCAGTAGTTGGTCAGACATGACGTTCATGGTGCCCACCGCAGAAAGTTGCCCAGAATGCGCAGGCCGACAATTTGGCTTTTTTCCACATGGAACTGGGTGCCCGCCCGATGCCCGGCGGCCACCAGCGCGGGAACCGGGCCGCCGTAATCGGTGGTGGCGATCGTTTCAGCCGCGCGCCCGCCGCGCAGGGCAAAACTGTGGACGAAATAGACGTGCTCGCCTGGCTTCAGGCCGTTCAGCAGGGGGTGTGCGCCGGGCATGAAGGCCAGAGTGTTCCAGCCCATTTGCGGCAGCCGTAATCCGGGCGGGTCCATGGCCGCGATCTCCCCTGTGATCCAGCCGAAACCCGGCGTGACCCGGTGTTCCAGACCACGCTGGGCCATCAGCTGCATGCCGACGCAGATGCCCAGGAACGGCCGGCCAGCGGCACCATGGTCGTCGATCGCGTCGCGCAGGCCAGGTATGGCAGCCAGACCATCGGCACAATCATGGAACGCGCCCTGACCCGGAAGGACCACCCGATCCGCAGCCCGTACCGCCTCAGGGTCGGACGTGATTGACACGACTGCATCGATGCCATCCTGCAGCGCTGCCTGCTGCAACGCGCGCTGGGCGCTGGCCAGGTTGCCGCTGCCGTAATCGACAACGGCGACACGCATCACAGCACACCCTTGGTCGACGGGATTACCCCGGCCGCGCGCGGATCGGGCGACACTGCCATCCGCAACGCCCGCGCGACGGCCTTGAACGCCGCCTCCGCCACGTGGTGCGCGTTGGTGCCGGCACGTTGCGTCACGTGCAGCGTCAGCAGGCCGTTCATGGCGAAGGCGCGGAAGAA
>JAYVTX010000158.1:0-2876 GCA_043788425.1 Rhodospirillales bacterium | reverse complement strand
GCGATAAAGCAGCGCGCTGCGGCCGGCGCTGATTGCACCCGGAACGCCGCCAGCCAGCCCAGCCATGAGGCTCGCCGCGCCATTCGCCCGCAGGTCGCGGTCGAGGTCGACGTCACGGTGGAGCAAAAGCTCCAACCCGTTCGCGCTCACAAGTACCGTAACGCAGGCGATTACGACTGCAGCACCGATTGCCGGCGCAAGAGGTAGCAGCGCACTCCACTGGACCGATGCGAGGTGGCTTGGCGACCACGCCATCACGGGCACGAGCCGCTCCGGCACCGTCATCAGCCACCCCTCCGCCTGCTGCTGCCCGATCCCGAGATGGAGGCCAGCGAACACTGCATGATGCAGCCCAATGCCTGCCAGAATCATCGCCGGCAGGACGAGCGGCGATTGAACCTTTCGCGTCACGACCAGCATGACCACCGCCCAGCCCATCGCGGGCAGCAGGTGTGCTCGCGCGTCCGGCAAGTACACCAGCTCCATGGAGAGTGGGTGGCCGGTCGTGACCACAATGCCGCCCGCGAGCAAGGTCCAGCCACTGGCGGTCATGACGCCGGCCATGACTTGCAGCGGCACGAACCGCACGACCGATCCCGCCCGCGTCCACCCGATCCCAAGCAGCGCCAAGCCAGTCAGCATCGCCGTCGCCGCAAGCGCCACCGACAGCGTGTTACTCAACACACCCGACGCCGCCCCCGGGAGGGATGTGACAAGCATAGCCGCAATGGCAGAGAGCGCCGCCACGATCGACCCGTCCGGCACGACGCATGTCACCGGTAACGAGCTCAGCAAGGCACCGGCGACGCCCATGATGATCGACGACATCAGAAGCACGAACAGGCCATGCGCCTGCACGTCGGGCGGGGTGCCCGCGTAGAGGAGGGCGACGTATGAGAGGATGGGTGCCAAATTCACCAGAGCGAGCACAAACCCCGCCATCACGGGGGCAAAGGGTTGCCACCACGGGCGAAACGGCGTCGGTGCGTGACCCGCCGTGTGGAGTGGCAGCCCTGGAGTGCTGGTACCTTCCATTAAACGTGTGCTCCGGACAAAGCGGTCAGGTGAGCGGTGTAACGCAAACTGCGAAGATCAATTTGTTATCTGTGTACTTTCATTCTGATTACGAATAGGTACCTATGCCATGATCTTTTCGGCGTCAAATCGAGCCGTTTGCACAAGGGGCTACTCAAATGGTGCGGTTGATTGGTGGACTGGCAATGGTAACTGCGCTCTTCGGCGCGGCCCACGCCCAGACCGCGACGGTCAACGTTCAAATCATCAACGTCTGCGACGACCTTGGAAACAACTGCGCGCTCTCGAGCCCCGGCACGTCCTATGCCTACAATCCGACCGCCATACAAAGGGTGTTTAATCAGGCGGGCGTAGCCGTGCGCCTTCTCGATCCCGTGCAGTTCAACAGCAGCGCCTACCTAAATCCGGCCGTCATCGACGACCCGGCCGACGGATACCTGACCGGCAATCCGGTCGATCCGGCGCATCTGCTGCTGAACTCTCCCGGGCATCGACAGAACACTAATCCAAATGTGCTAAACGTATTTCTGGTTAACAGCCTGCCGCATACGACGGCGCTGAGTGGTAAAATAACGCCGGCCAGCCTGCTGTTCGGCCTTGGGCTGCAAAACGCAAATGGGGCCATCGCCACGACCGGCATATTCCCATCCGTTACGCCGGGCAGTTACCTTGTGGCCGGCATCGACAATATCCCGCACGAGGTCGGGCACAACCTCGGGCTTCTTCATGTCGATGGCACCGCCGACAGTTCGCCCTACAATCTGATGCAGGGTCAGAACCGGTTTGTGCCCAATACGGAGTGCGGGATTGCCGGCACGTCGTGCGATGCAGGTGGCCGCATCGTGCCGACAGGCGACCCCGCTGCCTTAACCGTTGGTCAGAAAGACGCTGTGTCGCCCGCTCAAGCCGCGAAGATCCAAGGATCCGCGGCAAGTCTGTTTTCTGTGAATTTAGCACAGGTCAGCGCCAAGTCATTCGTTGGCTTGTACGATTACAATATCAATGGACCTCAGAATATTGGTTGCACAAACACAGGTATCGAATGCAACGTAACATTCTCGTACACTAAAGTGGGTTCGCTGGCCCCTCAGGGGCTAGTGGGAGTGAAATTAAGGTACAAGTCCGTCATCCTAGGTAACCTGACAAATCACTTAGTTATAGGTGAAAGCGGCTTTACATTTAGCGCGTGTCACGAGATAGATTCGGAAAATCTCCTGCCCGGCGGTGACACTGAAATTTCCTTAACTTTCGATCCAGGCTGCATTCCTCCCAATGCGGAATTCGCGATTGATGCTCGTACTTACCCTGTCAATGGACAGATTGTCTACGATCTAACACCCTTCTCGGCTCAGTTTACCTTCGCGGATGGGATCACCTCCCGGGCACTCTTCAACAGTTCTGGCCTCGCTTTATCCACAGACCCGGTAGAGATCGGCAACGTGAATACACCCAACCAGGACGGCCCTGGTTTGCCCGTGCCCATCCAGCCCGACCTGTTCAACGCGCTCGTTCCGATCGAGGACACGGGGCTTCCCGTGACCGCCAACGGCCAGCTTCTCCCCACCGCCGTGCCGGAGCCCGCATCGGTCGCCGTGCTCGCCGGCGCCCTCATCGCACTCTGCCTCCGGCGACGGGTGGTGTAGACGGCGCCCCGGACGTGGCCGCCATAACCACAAAGTTCTCCGCCATCCTAGCCATGGACATCGCCGGGTATAGCCGGTTGATGGAGCTGGACGAGGTGGGGACATTTGCCCGCGTCCAGCGGATTATGAACACCATCGTCCGCCCGGGCGTGGCCGGAACGGGTGGGCGCGTGGTTAAGACCACCGGTGACGGTGCCT
>JAYVTX010000157.1:0-2660 GCA_043788425.1 Rhodospirillales bacterium | reverse complement strand
CTCTGACCGGGCAAAAGTTTCGGGAGTTGGCGGCATGAGCATGACGGTGCTGAGCATCGCCTATCCGCTGGCCGCCGTAGGGCCGGACGCGGTGGGCGGGTCGGAACAGGTGCTGGCCGCCCTCGATCGGGCGCTGGTCGTGGCCGGGTACCGCAGCATCGTGATTGCATGCGACGGTTCGGTTGTGGCTGGCGAGCTAGTGCGGTTCCCGGCACCGCCCAGCCACGACATAGACGCCGCGTTCCATGAGGCGCGGCGGGCCGACATACGGGCGCTGACGGCCCAGGTTTTGGCGCGGGAGCACGTGGACCTGATCCACATGCACGGGCTCGATTTCCACACCGTTATGCCGCCGCCCGGTCCGCCGATGCTGGCGACTTTGCATCTGCCGCCAGACTGGTACCCGCCCGGCTCGTTGGCCCTGACCCGGCCCGATAGTTGGGTCCATTGCGTGTCGGCCAGTCAGGCCAGCCACGCCGAAAGCCCCGTTATGCTGCCGCCGATCCTGAATGGCGTGCCCGTTGCCGCCTTGGGCGCGGTCCATCCCCGCCGCGGTGCGTACGCCGTCGCCCTGGCCCGTGTGTGCCCAGAAAAAGGCCTGCACCTCGCGCTGGACGCCGCGCACGCCGCGCGCCTATCGCTGGTGATCGGGGGCCAGGTGTTTCCGTACGCCGCGCACGAGGCGTATTTTGCCGATCAGATAAAACCGCGTCTGGACCGCCGCCGTCGGTTCGTCGGGCCGGTCGGCTTCCGCCAAAAACGCCGGCTGCTTGCGGGCGCAAAATGCCTGCTGATCCCGTCGCTAGTGGCCGAAACCAGTTCGTTGGTGGCGATGGAAGCGGCGGCGTGCGGCACGCCTGTAATCGCATTCCGGATCGGCGCCTTGCCGGAGGTTGTGGAGGATGGCCGCACCGGCTTCATCGTCGACGACCTGACCGGCATAATCGCCGCCATAGCGCGGTTGGACGAAATCGACCCCGAAACCTGCCGCGACACCGCCCGGCGGCGGTTTAGTTTGGAAGGCATGGTTGCCGCCTATTTCGCCCGGTACGAGACGATGCTGCATGGCCGGAGCGCCCGGCCAAAAGCGGCGTGATCCGCCGGGTCGACGACGACGCGGCTTTATACGCGCTTGCGTCGGCCTGGGCTGCACTGTGGCGCACCAGCACGGCCACGCCCTTTGCCCATCCGGCCTGGCTGCTACCGTGGTGGCGACAATTCGGCACCGGACGGCCGCGTGTGGCGTTCCACGATCGCGGCCTGCTGCCACTCTACGACTATCAGGGCCGGCTGCTGCCGATCGGCGCCGGTACGACCGACTATTGCGACATGCTGGGTGCCGACCCGGACCCGCTGCTGGCCGCCCTGCTGGATAGTAGTCCGGCGGAATTGCTGGCCGTTCCCTCCGGCTCTGCCTTGCGCGGCGTGATGGTTCCGCCGGGTTGGGAAATCGCGTGGCAGGATAGCGACACCTGCCCGGCCATAGCGCTGCCAACCACAATGGAGGCACTGCTTGCCAGTGTCCCGCATACGGCCCGGAAGCTGCGCATGAACCGCAACCGCGCCGCCAAGCTCGGCACGATCGGCGTGCGGGAAGCGACGGCGGGCACGCTTGGCGACGACCTGGCGACCCTAATCCGGCTACATCAATCCCGCTGGGTGGCGCAGGGCGAAGGCGGCGTTCTGGCCGATCCGCTGGTACTGGCGTTTCACCACGATAGCGCCCCCCGCCTGCTGCGCGCCGGGTTGCTACGGCTGTGTATCCTGGCCGTCGATGGCGTGCCTGCGGCCGCGATCTACGCCCTGCTTAGTCCCGGGCGAATCCACTTCTACCTCAGCGGGTTCGACGCCGTCCACACGTTCATCAGCCCGGGTAGCCTGCTGCTGGCGGCAATGCTGGAGCAGGCGATCGAAGAGGGCCGGCATGAGGCGGATTTCCTGCGCGGGCGGGAGGCGTACAAATACGCCTGGGGTGCGGTCGACCGCATCAGCGCGCAGGCGTCGATCCGCCGGGCGTGACTGCCCCCTCCGCCCCTGCCAGACTGCGCAAAAATGGAGGTACGTCCAATGATCACCCACACTGCCATCCTGGGCACCGGCACGATCGGCGCCAGCTGGGCCGCGTATTTTCTGGCCCGTGGCCTAACCGTAAGTGCCTATGACCCGGCGCCAGGGGCGGAAGCAGCGCTGCACGCCTACATCGCCACTGCCTGGCCCGCGCTGACGCAGCTTGGCCTAGCATCCACTGCCGACCGCACGCGCATCACCTTCCATACCGACCCCATTGCCGCGGTGCAGGGCGCACAATGGGTGCAGGAAAACGGGCCGGAACGCATCGACGTTAAGGTGGCATTGTTCGAGCAGGTCAGCGCCCATTTGCCGCCCGAGACCATCATCGCCAGCAGCAGCTCTACCCTACTGCCGACCGCAATGCAGGCCCGCTGCACCCACCCCGAGCGCCTGCTGCTGGGCCACCCGTTCAACCCGCCGCATTTGATACCACTGGTGGAGGTTGCGGGTGGCGAACGCACCAGCGCCGCCGCGATGGACCAGGCGATGGCGTTCTACAAAGCGATCGGCAAGCACCCGATCCGCCTGAACAAGGAAATCGCCGGCCACGTCAGCAACCGCCTGCAATCGGCGATTTGGCGAGAGGCCGC
>JAYVTX010000156.1:0-10645 GCA_043788425.1 Rhodospirillales bacterium | reverse complement strand
GGCCGGGTTACGGCGGGTTTGTAGACCGGTAGGGGGGCATAGAACGTGTCGTCGAACTCGATTTCGGCCATCTGCACGTCGATCGGTAGGTCGATCAAGACCGGACCCGGACGGCCGGAGCGCATGACGTGGAACGCCTGCTGAAAGATCATCGGCACCAGCGCCGGCTCGCGGGCGCAGACGGACCATTTGGTCACGCTTTTTGCAATCGTCTCGATATCGACGGCCTGAAAGTCTTCCTTGTGCAGCTTCGCCCGCGGGGCCTGCCCGGTGATGCATAGTATGGGGATGCTGTCGGCCATGGCGGTGTAGAGGCCGGTGATCATGTCCGTACCGGCAGGGCCGGACGTGCCGATGCACACGCCAATATTTCCAGCCTTCGCCCGGGTGTAGCCGTCGGCCATGTGGGATGCGCCCTCCACATGGCGGGCCAGGATGTGGCGGATGGTGCCGCGGGATTTTAGCGCGGCGTATAGCGGGTTGATGGCGGCACCCGGCACACCGAAGGCGACGGAGATGCCTTCTTTCTCCAAAACGCGAACAGCGGCGTCGATTGCTTTCATCCGGGCCATGCGTGCCTCCCTGGCTTTTTTCGTTGCACCCAAAGTGGCGGATTGTGAAAGCTTATGCGACTGTTTTCGGACGCGATCCCGCATGGTGGAAACCGAGTTAGTTTTTCGCGTTAAGCCAATGGCTTACGTGTTTCTGGAGATTGCGTGTGGCCAAGCCTGAACGTACCGACCAGGTCCAATCCCTCGTTCGGGCCCTGTCGCTGGTGAACCGCATCGCGGGTGCCGATGATGGCCTCACGTTGACCGAATTGGCACAGCAGGTGGGCCTGTCACCGTCTACGGCGCACCGGCTGCTGACGACGCTGGAGCAAGAACGCTACGTTCATTTCGATGCCGGTCTGCGGCTATGGTCGATGGGCGTGCAGGCGTTTGTCGCCGGTAGCGCGTTTCTGAAAACCCGCAGCCTGACCGCAACCGCCCGCCCCCACATGCGCGCGCTGATGGAGGAGGCGGAGGAGACGGTGAACCTGGCTGTCGAGGATGAGGCTGCCGCCGTCTATTTGTCCCAGGTCGAGTGCCGGCAAATGATGCGCGCCTTCGCCCGGCCCGGCGGGCGCGTGCCGCTGCATTGCTCGGGCGTGGGTAAGGCACTGCTATCGGCGATGAGCGCGGCCGCGTTGGCGCGCGTGCTGCATCGCCACGGCCTGCCGCGGGTGGCGCTGAAAACGCTGAACACGACCGTGGCGCTGAAGGCCGATCTGCTGGCCAGCCGGGCGCGGGGCTACGCGGTCGATGATGAGGAGCATGCGGTCGGACTGCGCTGCATCGCCGCGGTGATTTTCAACGAGAATGCGGATGCGGTTGCGGCAGTGTCGTTGTCGGGCCCGATGGCGCGTATTCCGGATGAGCGTATTCCGCTATTGGGGCAGTTGGTACGCGACCGGGCGGATGCGATTACTGGGCAGTTGGGGGGCGTGTTGCCGGTTTGGCGGGGGTAACTCAGGCCTCCTGTAAAGCCGGTGTGATGTTTTTGAGCATTGTCGCAGCGGCCGGGTAGTCCGTCTTGCCGCTGCCAAGCACCGGCACCTTCGCCACAACATGGATCGTCCGCGGCACCTGCAACTCCGGCACGCCACGCGCCCGTGCCTCGGCCAGCAGGTCGCGCACGACGGCGCCGGGCTGCGTGGTCAGCAGCACCAATTGCTCGCCCTTGCGCGCGTCCGGTACGGCCAGCACCGCATGCTGGGCCTGCGGCCATAGCTGGCTCGCCAGCGTCTCACTGGCACCCAGCGACACCATTTCACCCGCGATCTTGGCGAAGCGCTTGGCCCGGCCCTGGATCGTCACGTACCGGTTTTCATCCACTGTCACGATGTCGCCAGTGTCGTACCAGCCGTCTTCCGGCGCCTCGATCATGCCGGGTGCGGTGTCGCGCAAATAGCCGAGCATGACGTTGGGGCCACGCACCACCAGCCGCCCGCCCGTGTCGATGCCGGGCATGGGGTCGATCCGGTATTCGACGCCGGGTAGCAGGCGGCCGACGGTGCCGGGGCGGTTGTGCATGGCGGTGTTCAGCGCCAGCACCGGGCCGGTTTCAGTGGCACCGTATCCCTCCAGCAGGCGCACGCCGAACCGGTCGGCATAAATGCGGCGCGTCTCATCCCGCACCTTTTCCGCGCCGGCAATCACGTAGCGGACCGCGCGGAAGTCGTAGGGGTGGGCGTAGCGCGCCCAGCCGGACAGGAACGTATCGGTGCCAAACAGGATCGTGGCGTCGGTGCCGTATGTCAGCTCCGGCACCATCCGGTAATGCAGGGGCGACGGGTACAGGAACACCCGCGCGCCGGACAGTAATGGAAGGATGGTGGCGCTGCTTAGCCCGATGGCGTGAAACAACGGCATGGCGTTCAGCACCCGGTCGGACGGCCCGAAATCGAGTGACGAACCGACCTGCGCAATATTGGCCAGCATCGACCGGCTGCTTAGCACGACCCCCTTTGGCGTACCCTCCGACCCGCTGGTGAACAGCACGGCTGCCGGCGCGGCCCCGTTTCGCGTGGCACCAGGCAGAGTGCGGGCACGGCGCGCGTCCCACATGCCGCGCAGCTTCTGCCGCCATCCGAACGTGGCGCGCAGATCCTCCAGCCAGACGAAGCGCACGCCCTCCATCTTGGCCATCACGCCGTCCAGCTTGGCGCGGGTCACGAACGTCCGCGATGTCAGCACCGTCCGTACCTCCGCCACGCGGCAGGCTGCGGTCATGGCTTTTGCCCCGGCCGAGTAGTTCAGCATCGCCGGCACGCGGCCGAACGCCTGCAGGGCAAATAGCGTGACGACGGCGCCGTTGGCGTTGGGCAGCATCAGGCCCACCCGCTCCTCCGGCTGGGTCTGTGCCGCCAGGGCCCGGCCAAGCACGGCGGCACCCAGCACCAGCCGGCCGAAGGTCAAGGGCGCGAACGTCACATCCTCCAGCGCCTCTTTCTTGGTGCCATGCGCGTCGCGGGCGTCCAGCAAGGCTGAAAACAGGCTGCGGTCGATCGGCCGGGTCGCAAACTCCGCGCCGGCCATGATGTCTTCCATCGCGGCCCCGAGTGCCCGGCGGCGTGGCCGGCCCTGCAGCGCGGGATCGGCCGTAAGCGTCACGGGGGGCATCACCCGCATCGATACGTGCGGAAACCAGCGGAGGCGGCGTAGCCCCTGCAGGCGGGAGTAGCGGCTATCCTCCAGCCCATCGATGCGGACTGGGACCACGACGGCGCCTGCCTTATCTGCAATCAGACCGGCGCCGTCATAGACCTTCATGCGTGCGCCGGTTTTGGTGATCCGGCCCTCGGGGAAAATAACCAGCCGACGACCGGCTTCGACAGCGTGGATCATATCGCGGGCGGCGTAGGGGTTGGTCGGATCGATCGTCAGCACGTCCACCTGCGCCAAAAACGGCCGGACCCACCAGCGCTGGGCCATGTAGGTGTCCACGACGAACGTGGCCGCGCCGGGCAGCGTGGCCGCCAGCAGGCAACCGTCGGCCAGGCTGAGGTGATTGCAGATCACGACCGCCCGCACGCCGGGGGCTGGTACGTTTTCCAGGCCACTGACCGTCACGCCGTGGAAGACCCGAAAGTACAGGCGGAACAGGCTGCGCATGACATCTTCGGGTAGCAGGCGGCAGATGATGGCCGCTGCGATCAGGTTGACCGCTCCCGCGATCGCCAGCACCGCGACGGGACGGAACCCGAGCATCGCCAATCCGGCAGCGGCGGCCGAACCCAGCACGATGAACAGCGCGTTTACGATGTTGTTGGCTGCGATCATGCTGGCCACGCGCGCCGGGTCAGACCGTTCCTGGATGATGGCGTAGAGCGGGACCGAGAACACGCCGCCGCACGCCGCCGCACCCAGTAGGCAGACCAACGCGCCGATGCCGGTGGCCGAGCCCAGGATATCGAGCGGTGTGTGCCACAGCGCCGCGCCCGGGCGGCTGGCCAACCAGGCGAACCCGAACGTGAACACCGACAGCAATAGGGCGGCGAACGGTACGTGCCGGGCCGAAACGTCCCCATGCAACAGCCGGCCGGCCAGGATCGAGCCGCCACCCACGCCGACCGCAAAACTGACCAGCAGCAGGTTCAGCACTGGTACGCCGCCATGCAGGTCGTTGCGCGTCAGCTCCGGAAACTCCGTCAGGTACGTGGCACCGATCGTCCAAAACCAGCTGAGGCCCAGGATGCTGAGCCAGACCGCCCGGTTGGTGCGGGCCGACTGGACCAGCCGCCACGTTTCACCAAACACATTCCAACCGACGCGCAGGTCCGGCGCGTTGATTCGCCCGGCAGGCACCCGGAATGCGGCGACGGCACCCGCCACGGCTGCGGCGATGCCGAGTGCGGCGACAATGGCTGTGCCATTATCAAACCCGACGAGGCCCGCGCCGGCGATTGTGCCGGTCATGATGGCCGCAAACGTCCCAGCCTCGATCAAGGCATTGCCGCGCACGAGTTCGTCTGGTGCCAAATGGTCCGGTAGCAGCCCGAACTTCAGCGGGCTGAAAGACGCCGCCTGCACGCCCAGGCCGAATAGCACGGCTAGCAAGCCCGGCACGCTCATGGCCAGCAACGCCCAGGCTGCGGCGGCCATCAGCGCAATCTCGGCCAGCTTCGTCGCGCGAAGCAGCCTGGCCTTGTCGAACCGGTCTGCCAACTGCCCGGCCGTTGCCGATAGCAGCACGTAGGGCAAAATGAACAGCGCACCGGCTAACGCCACGAGTGCTGTCCCACCCTCGGCAGTACGAAAGATCACCAGCGCGATCATGGCGTTCTTGAACAGGTTATCGTTCAGCGCGCCCAGCGATTGCGACACGAATAGCGGCAAAAAGCGGCGGGTGCGGAGTAGGTTTTCGGCCATAATCGTCTCCGGGTAGGGACGGAACCCGCCGGGTCCCGTCCGTATTGGCGTATGTCTAATGCCCGGCGTCCATCAGCAGCTTCTCGGTCCGCGCGTCTTCGATCCGGTTCACCGTTCGCGTGCCCTCGTGCATGTCACGTCGGGTCTTGGTCGTGGTGACGGAGGACTGGGCGGTCATCAGCAGCCCCATGGTAAGAAATGCGCGGCCCCACAGATCGATTGGGTAGGAGAAAGATGCCGATCACGGCCATGCCGAGGACGAGGGCAGACGAGATGTAGGTGAAAAACACCCAGGCTGGCGAATGCTGGTTCTGGTTTTGGGTCATTATGGTTCTCCGTTTCAAATGGTGCGAAGGCGGGCGCGTACGCTGGCGGCGGTCGGGCGGGTGGCCGGCCCGGCCCCGGCTGCGGCTGCGGCGGCGGCCATCCGGTCATCGAGGCTTGCGGGTTCGGCAATCTCCTCCAGGAACCCATCGGCGGCGGCGGCATGGGTTTGCTGCTGGCGCAGCCGGCTGAGCGTTGCCTCAGCCTCGGCCAGGGTGGCGCGGTCCTGCGGTGCCGGCTCCATTCGGCCCTGCCGGGCGACGCGCACGGCTTCGGCGACCCGTGCGGCGCGACGGCCGCGTTCCAGGGCGGCGACGCGTTGGCCGGTCGTGGCAACGGCGCGGCGTAGGCGGGCGATTTCGGCCGCGAAGCTGGCCCGTGCGCCGGCGCCGGCGTCGCGTTCCTGCTCCAACCCGGCAATCGCCTCCGCCGCCTCGTTCGCCAGTGCATTATGGCCGGCGGTGATGGCGGCGCGGGTGCGGGTCTCCAGTTCGGCGATCCGGGCCAGCACGGCCTGGTGCCGCCGGGCCTCCTGCGCTTCTTCCGCCAGCGCGGTCGCCAAAGCGCGTTGCAACGACGCAAGGCTGACGCGGGTGTCGCGCATTTGCTGATCAAGAATCGCGAGCGCGTTGCGGTCCGCCAGCGATTCTCCCGCCGCTGCGGCCTGGCCGCGCATTAGGGTGATCATGGTCTTGAACATTGTGCTGCTTTCTGTATGAACGTTGTTCATGATTGGGAGATTACAGGCGAATGAACACGGTTCAAGCTAAATTTGAACAGCGTTCAGAATTGGGCACTGTTTCCCGCCACCAGGGCTTAGCCATGCGTCTAGTGGCTGCGGCGGAGGCGACGGTGGCTGCGCATGGTCTGGCGGAGGTGCGGGCGCGCGACCTGGCACGGGCGGCGGGATGTTCGGTCGGCGCGATTTACGGCGTGTTTCCGACGCTGGATGCGCTGGTCATGGCCGTGAATGACCGTACACTTGCGGCGCTGCAAGAAGCTTTGGATGGCCCAGGAACCGCGCTACCGCCCGCCGAAGAGCTGGCGCAGTTCGCCGCCGCATACCTCGATTTTGCCGCCACGCATCGCAACCGTTGGGCTGCGCTATTTGAGCACCGGCTGACCCCGGGGCAGAGCGTTACACCGGACTACGCCGCCCGCCAGGTGGCCATGTTCGCGCGGGTCGCTGGCCCAATAGCCGCGCTGTGCCCGGCGCTTTCGGCCGACGCCACCGCATTATGGGCCCGCACCCTATTTTCGGCAGTGCACGGGGTCGTGCAGCTCGGACTTGAGGGCAGGCTTGAGATCGTGCCGATCGCGTTGGTAAAGGAGCAACTGGACGCGCTGATGACGGCGATCGCGTCAGGCCTGGCAGCGTACGGATGAGCCGGGTGGCCAGAGCCCGCGCTGCGCCCCGCTTATGGCAAGCGCTTCGGCGCAGCTGGCGATGGATTGGTTCCTGACCGTCACGCAAGGCCGTCGCAACAAGTAGCGCTGCGCCGGTCACAGCCGGTCAAAATCCACGACCACCCGCGGTGTCACGGGTGTTGCTTGGCAGGTAAGAACAAAATCCGCCGCTAGCTCCCATGGCTCCAACGAAAAGTTCAGCGCCATTGTGACCGCGCCCTCCGTCACATGCGCGCGGCAGGTGCTGCACATGCCACCCTTGCAGGCATAGGGCAGGTCCACTCCGGCGCGGAGGGCGGCGTCCAGCACGGTTTCATGCTCGGCCACGGGAATCTCCGTCCGGCGGCCATCCACGATCAATGCGGCGGTCGCGAACGGGGCAGCGGTCGCGACAACGGCCGGGGCCGGGCGGGCTATGCCGGCATGGGCGGACACGAACCGTTCGACATGCACACGCTCGGACGGTACGCCCAGGCCGAATAGCGCTGCGCCGACATCGTCGATCATGCCCGCCGGGCCGCACAGAAACGCGTGGTCCACGATCGCCGCCGGCACGATGTAGCGCAGCAACAACCGCACCTTGTCCCCATCCAGCCGCCCGTTCAGCACGGGCACGTCCTGCTGTTCCTGCGACAGGACGGGGAAGACGGATAGCCGGCCGAGGTAACGATCTTTCAGCTCCTCCAGGGCCTCCCGAAACAGCATGTCGGCGGCGCTGCGGGCACCGTAGAACAGAAAAAAGCGGCTGGCCGGTTCGCGCGACAGAACGCCGCGGGCGATCGACAAAATGGGCGTGATGCCCGACCCGGCGGCAAAACCCACATGGGTGCGGGCGGCGGCGGGGTCGTGTGTCACGCCAAACCGGCCGGTGGGCGACATTACGTCCAGCACGTCGCCCGGCGAAAGGTCGCGCGTGGCCCAGCCGGAGAACTGGCCGCCGGGCACGCGCTTGATCGCAATTCGTAGTTCACCATCGTCGGGCCCGGCGCAGATGGAGTAGCTCCGCCGCACCTCCGCCCCATCCAGCGTTGTGCGCAGGGTCAAATACTGCCCGGCGTCGAAGCGGAACGCGGGCGTCAAGTCCGCCGGCACGTCGAAGGTAATCGACACGGCATCCGGCGTTTCCGTCCGCACGGTCGCCACGCGAAGCGGGTGGAACCGCGGGGTCAGTGACACTTAAACACGTCGAACGGCTCGCGGCACGCCAGGCACCGCCACAGCGCCTTGCACGACGTCGAGCCGAACTCGGACAGCACGGCAGTGTCAGTAGACGCGCAACGGGGGCAGGCGACACTGTCGGTACCGAACAACGCACGGCGTCCACCGGCGGGGGGTGGCGCGATCCCGTACGCACGCAATTTGTCGCGGCCCGCCTGGGTCAGCCAGTCGGTGGTCCACGCCGGGTGTAGCACCGTCCGGACCCGGCCCGGGATACCGGCAAGGGCCAGCGCCGCCTCAATATCCAGCTGGATCACGCCCATGGCCGGGCAACCGGAATAGGTGGGAGTGATGACGATTTCGACGGTGCCATCGTGCTCGGTTACGTCGCGCAGGACACCCAGATCGGCGATGGTCAGCACCGGGATCTCCGGGTCACACACGGCGGCCACGACGTCGCGCGCACGGCTTGCCAAACTCACCATTTTGCACCCGGGTGGGCACGTGCCACGGACTGCATAACGGCCAATAGTAACGAAAGATGTTCGGTATGACGGCCTGCGCGCCCGCCCGACTGCATCCAGCCGGACGCCGGCACCCGCAGCGTGGCGCGTGTCAGGATCGCGCCGACGGTCTGCGCCCAGATGGGCTGCAACATGGCAGGGTCGGGCGCGGTGCCGGGGGGCAAGGTGGGATCGGCCTCGAACAACTCGCCGGTGTAGGGCCATAGCTGGTCCACCGCGGTTTGGGCGCGGGCGTGGCTTTCGGCCGTGCCGTCGCCCAGGCGGATCACCCACTCGCTAGCATGGCGCAAATGGTAGGCGCTTTCCTTCTCCGACTTGGCGGCGATGGCGGCCAATGTAGCGTCGGTGCTGGCCATCATCTGCCGCCAGAACGGGTCGGCATAGGCGGAATAAAATAACTGCCGAACCATTGTGTGACCAAAATCGCCATTGGGCTGTTCCGCCAGCAGCGCGTTGCGGTATTCGCCGGCGTCGCGGAAGTATGCCAGCTGGTCCTCGTCCCCCACATACTGATACAGCGATCGCGCCTGACCGATCAGGTCTAGGCCGATATTTCCTAGCGCCATCTCCTCCTCCAGAATCGGGCCGTGGCCGATCCATTCGGACAGGCGGTGGCCGAGGATCAGCGCGTCATCGGCGCGGGCCAGGGTGAATGCCTGCAGCGTCACATGTGGCCCACATCGTCTGGAACCTCGTAGAACGTGGGGTGGCGGTAGATCTTGTCGGCCGCCGGGTCGAACATCATGCCCTTCTCGGCCGGGTCGGACGCGATGATGGCGTTGGATGGCACGATCCAGATCGACTGCCCCTCACCCCGGCGGGTGTAAAGGTCGCGCGCGGCCTGCAATGCCATCGTACTGTCGGCGGCGTGTAATGATCCCACGTGTTTATGCGCAAGCCCGCTGCGGCTGCGTAGGAACACCTCCCATAGCGGCGTGTTCGGCGTCATGCGGCCTGGCGTTGCGCGCCCTGTTTTGCAGCATAGGCGGCGGCGGCCTCACGCACCCAAGCACCTTCGGCATGCGCTTTGTTGCGCGCGGCCAGGCGCTCGCGGTTGCACGGGCCGGCACCGGCCAGGACCTGCTTGAACTCGTTCCAATCGATCGGGCCATGGTGCCAGCGGCCATCGACCTGGTGCAGCGCTGGGTCGGGCAATGTCAGGCCGAGGTAGGTGGCTTGCGGCACCAGCGCGTCCAGGAACTTCTGGCGCAGCGCATCATTGCTGAACCGCTTGATCTTCCACAGCGTCGATTGATCGCTGTTGGGGCTGTCGCTATCGGGCGGGCCGAACATCATCAGGCACGGCCAATACCAGCGGTTCAGTGCGTCCTGTGCCATCGACTTCTGCGCGGGCGTCCCCTGCGACAGGGTGACCATGATTTCGTAGCCCTGGCGCTGGTGAAAACTCTCTTCCTTGCACACCCGAATCATCGCGCGGGCGTAGGGGCCGTAGGAACAGCGGCATAGCGGGATCTGGTTCATGATTGCCGCGCCGTCCACCAGCCAGCCAATGGCACCCATGTCGGCCCAGCTAAGCGTCGGATAGTTGAAGATGGAGCTGTATTTCGACCGGCCCCCCAGCAGGGCGTCGAACATCTCCTCCCGCGACGTGCCGAGTGTTTCGGCAGCGGCGTATAGATACAGCCCGTGCCCGGCCTCGTCCTGCACCTTGGCCAGCAGCGTTGCCTTACGACGGAGCGACGGCGCGCGGGTGACCCAATTTCCCTCCGGCAGCATGCCGATGATTTCGGAATGCGCGTGCTGGGCGATCTGCCGGGTCAATGTCTTGCGGTAGCCGGCCGGCATCCAGTCATTGGCTTCGATCCGCTCATCGGCGTCGATGCGGGCCTGAAAGCGGCTGTCGTTATCGGCTGTGGTAACGGCATCGGGGGCAGACAGACCTTGCGTGTACATCGGCGCGCTCCGCTGAATTGACCGAGATATGGGGCAGATTTGGCCGCTGTGAAAGAGGATTGGAGCGGCGTGGGCGGCAGACCGCGTCCTATTCAGCAATCATTAAGACCTACACGGCATCGTGACGCCAGCATCGGCCCACAACACGTGCTGCGCCAAGCATCTGCCGCCCAAATCGGTCTGGCGCGCGCGGTCCCGACCACGTTCGGTCAGTTTGCGGCGGCCTCCGGTTGCACTACCTACATCTTCAACCATAGCGGTTCGGGTCCCGGAACCTTTAACAGCGTCGGGCGCGTGAACTCTAACTTCCAAGCCGGGGGCGTACCCGGCAACAGCCTGAAGCAGGATTTTCCGATCGGCTTCCAGCTCGCGACCCCAACCCGCTCGAGTACGACGGCCGGGGTT
>JAYVTX010000155.1:0-7821 GCA_043788425.1 Rhodospirillales bacterium | reverse complement strand
GTGCCGCCCGCATCGGGTACCAGGCCGATTTTGGCAAACGCCTGAATGAACCGCGCCGACCGCGCCGCCAGCACGATGTCGCACGCCAGCGCCACGTTGGCCCCAGCACCAGCCGCCACGCCGTTCACGGCACACACGACCGGCATCGGCAGCGATCGCAGGCGGCGGATCAGCGGGTTATAGAATTCCTCCAGCGACCCGCCCAAATCCGGCGCGTCCCCCGGCGTCCGCGCCGATAGGTCCTGCCCGGAGCAGAACCCGCGCCCGGCACCCGTCAGCAACACCGCCCGGCATTGCGTGTCCGCCGCCGCCGCATCCAGCGCCGCCGCCAGTGCCCGATGCATCGGCACATCGAACGCGTTCAGCCGGTCCGGCCGGTTCAGCACGATCCGGTGCCACCCGCCCTGCACCTCCGTCACAATGCCGTCCAAGTTGCCCCCGCCCGTTATTTTGGTCCAAGCTTGCCCCCACCACGCGGCAGGTCAACTGCCCCAAACCGGAGGCCGTCATGATCACCGTCAGCGTCAGCTACCCAGCGACCGAGGGCTCGAAGTTCGATTTTTCCTATTACCAAGCCCACCACGTGCCGCTCGTACGGGAATTGTGGGGCCAGTGCGGTTTGACGGCCGAGAGCTATCTACGCGGTACCAGTGCACCCGGTGGCGGCCCGGCGCCCGTGCACCTCCTGGCGCTGCTGACATTCACGGACGCGGATGCCTTTGCTGAGGCCGGGCGTCTGCACGGCAAGGCCGTCATGTCCGACATCAAAAACTTCACCGATGTTCGACCGGTGGTAACGATCCATGTGCCGCTTCCTTCAGCTTGACGATCTGCACGCCGCATGGCCAAACAGCGCATGCTTATCCACCGGTGGTTCCGATGACGAAATCCGAGCTGATCGCCGACCTTGCGTCTGAGAACCCGCATTTGCTGGCGCGTGACGTGGAGCTGATCGTGGCCACGATCTTCGATCAGATCACCGCCGCCTTGGCGGAAGGGTCCCGGGTCGAACTACGCGGGTTTGGGGCTTTCACCGTCAAACGCCGGGACGCCCGCACCGGCCGCAATCCCCGCACCGGCGCCAGCGTGTCGGTACTGGAAAAGGCGGTGCCGTTTTTTAAGGCGGGCAAGGAATTGAGGGAGCGTTTGAACCGGGTGCCGAAATCCGCCGTCGCCCGTACCCAGCGCGCGGTGGCGTGACATGGTGCGTTTACTATTTCTTTTGCCGCTGCTGATTTTGATTGTTGATTTTGCGCTGTCGAACCAGGCTCCGGTTAGGTTGGGCTTGTGGCCGACCGGCCTAAATCTACCGCTGCCACTGTCGGTTGCGGTGCTGTTGATAGGCGGGCTGTGCTTTATCCTTGGAGCCGGCGTGACGTGGGCAGGGCGCATCGCCGCCAATGCCCGTGCCAGTCTGGCAGAGCGAACGGTTGCACAGTTACGCGCACAGCTGGCGGCTCGGCCGGTCGCGGTGCCCGCGCCAACCACGACCGCACCCGCCCTAACCGCACCGATCGCGACGGCACCGGGCAGCAGCCTGGCCCTGACCCGGTAAGGTTCTGGTCCAGGTAAAAATCTGCGGCATCACGACCGCCGATGCGATGTCCGCCACGATACAGGCCGGCGCAGACTGGGTCGGATTCGTATTCGCCAGCGCCTCACCGCGCGCCATCACGCCCACCGACGCCGCCATCCTGGCCAAGCCCTATTCAGTTATGCGCGTCGGATTGTTTGTCGATCCAATTGATGACGACGTCGCCATGGTGCTGGCTGGCATCCGGCTCGATGTTCTCCAGCTCCACACAACGCTGGATCGTGCCCGGGCCATTCGCCAGCGCTTCGGAATACCCGTCTGGCATGCGGTCGGCGTTGCAACTGCGGCGGACCTGCCGCACGCGGCGCCGGGCATCGATGCGTTGCTGCTGGACGCCAAGGCCGCGGCCGATGCTGCCCTGCCCGGTGGCAATGCCCTGCCATTCGATTGGTCCGTTCTGCACGGCTGGCACGCCCCCTGCCCCTGGCTGCTCGCCGGCGGCCTAACGCCAGCCAACGTCGCCGGCGCCATCACGGCGTCTGGGGCCACGGCCGTCGATGTATCATCAGGGGTCGAAAGCAGCCGGGGCGTGAAATCGCCGGCCCTGATCCAGGCGTTCGTTGGGGCCGCTAGATCCAGCCCTGCCGCTTGAACCACACCAACGGCAAAATGGCGCTCAGCACGATCACGGTCAGTCCGTACGCGTAGCCGAATTCCCATTGCAGTTCCGGGATTTTGAAGTTCATGCCGTAGATCGAGGCGATCAACGTCGGTGGCACCCCCACGACCGACACGACGGTCAGCACCTTGATGCCCTCTGCCTGTTCAATGTTGATGAAGCCGAGCGTGGCATCTAGCAGGAACTGCACCTTGTTCGTGATCTGACTGTCGTAATCCGTCAGCGACGTAATGTCGTGGCGCAGCGTCCTGAACCGGATCGTCAGCTCCTTCGGCAGCCATTGGGCCGCGACGTCGGTCACGTACATCAAGATGCGGTTCACACCCAGCAGGCTGTCGCGGATGTTGCTCACCCGCTCACCTGCCAGGCCGACCTGGCGCAGCGTCAGGCGCAACTGCTTGTCGGCACGGGTGGCGTTGTGAGCCTTGCTGTCGCCGGGTTGGAAGACCCGGGTGGATAACGCACTCAAATCGGTGCCGACATGCTCCAGCACGTCCGCCAACCGGTCCACGATCGCCTCCATCACGCCCACGAACGCGGCGACACTGCTGGCGCTGGCCCCGGCCGCGGCAAACCGATCGCTATACGTGTCGAAAACCGGCATGTCCGCAAATCGGACCGTCAGCAGGTGGCGGGGTGACAGCACGAATCCCAACGGCGCCACCAGGCTTTCGCCATCCGGACCGCGATACGTCATGGGCGTCGATAGCGTCAGGACGTCGCCCACGGAAGATAGCCGGCTGCTGGTTTCGATCTGCGCCAGGTCGGACTGGCACGGCACGGCCATCCCCGTCCCACGTTCGGCCGCCGCGCGTTCTGCGTCCGTGGGGTTGCACAGGTCGAGCCATACTGCGGTCGATAGGCCGGAATGCCCACCCTCCGCCCCATGGTCGACCGAGGCCGGCCGGCGCGGCGCGGTGCCGGAATTCACATATAGCATTGGCCCTCCATTCCGGCGCGACCGTAACCAACTCGGCCACCCGTTTCCAGCCGTGCCCGAACGCAGTAATATGAAGGTTATCGAATTGCCGGAGCCAACGCCGTGAACCAGGTCACCCGCCCCAACAGCCTACGCGCCGGCCCCGATGCGCGCGGTAAGTTCGGTGGGTTCGGCGGGCAATTCGTGGCCGAAACGCTGATGCCGCTGATCCAGGCCGTGGCCCAAGCCTATGAGGACGCCAAGCGTGACCCGGCGTTTCAGACCGAGCTGGACACGTATCTGCGTGACTACGTGGGCCGCCCCAGCCCGCTATGGTTTGCCGAACGCCTGACGAAAGCCATCGGCGGCGCGCGCATCTACATGAAGCGTGACGAGCTGAACCATACTGGCAGCCACAAGATCAACAATTGCATGGGCCAGATCTTGCTGGCGCGCCGCATGGGCCGCACCCGCATCATTGCCGAAACGGGTGCCGGCCAGCACGGCGTTGCGACCGCCACCGTCTGCGCGCTGTTTGGCCTGCCCTGCACCATTTATATGGGTGCGACCGACGTTGCGCGGCAGGCACCGAACGTGTTCCGCATGAAGCTGCTGGGCGCCACCGTGAACCCCGTTACCAGCGGCGCGGGCACGCTGAAGGACGCCATGAACGAGGCGATGCGCGACTGGGTCGCCAACGTGGCCGACACGTATTATCTGATCGGCACTGTCGCCGGGCCCCACCCATATCCGGCGATGGTGCGCGATTTCCAATCCATAATCGGCACCGAAGCGCGGGAGCAGATCATGGCCGCCGAGGGCCGGCTGCCCGATGCACTGGTTGCGGCCATCGGCGGCGGCAGCAACGCCATGGGCCTGTTCCACCCGTTCCTGGACGATGACGGCGTGCGCCTGATTGGTGTGGAGGCCGCGGGCCACGGCCTGGATAGCGGGGCCCACGCCGCCAGCCTGTCCCGCGGTCGCCCCGGCATCCTGCACGGCAACCGCACATATTTACTACAGGATGCGGACGGCCAGATTACGGAGGCGCATAGCATCAGCGCCGGCCTGGACTACCCCGGCATTGGGCCAGAACACTCCTGGCTGCATGAGATCGGCCGGGTCGAGTACGTGTCGGCCACGGACATGGAGGCGCTGGCAGCCTTTCAGTTATGTACCCGGACGGAGGGTATAATCCCCGCTTTGGAACCCGCACACGCCATTGCGCATCTGATGCACCTGGCCCCTGCCCTCGGCCCAAATGGGGTTGTGGTGATGAACATGTGTGGCCGTGGCGACAAGGATATCTTCACCGTGGCCGAGCATCTGGGTGTGAAACTGTGAGCCGGATCGCCGCCCGGTTTGACGCGTTGCGGGCCGAGGGGCGGGGCGCGCTGATCCCGTTTCTGGAGGCCTACGACCCCGACCCGGGGACCAGCGCCGCCATCCTGGACGGCATGCCCGGCGCGGGCGCGGACCTGATCGAGATTGGGATGCCATTCACTGATCCAATGGCGGACGGCCCGACCATCCAGGCGGCGGCGCTGCGCGGTTTGGCAGCCGGGGCCACCCTGGCGCGAACGCTCGCGATGGTGGCCACGTTCCGGGCCGCCGGGCACGACACGCCAGTGATCCTGATGGGTTATTTGAACCCCATCGCCAGCTACGGCCCGGCGCGGTTCTGCGCGGATGCGGCGGCGGCGGGCGTAGACGGCCTGATCGTCGTCGACTTACCGCCCGAGGAGGCTGACATGCTGGCCCCCCATGCCCTGGCGCACGGGCTGGACATCATCCGGCTCGTCGCGCCCACCACCGGGGCGGACCGGCTGAAAAGGGTATTGGCCGGCAGTTCGGGCTTTGTTTATTACATCAGCATCGCCGGGATCACGGGCACCGCCAGCGCCACCCGCGCCAGTTTGGAGGCGGCGATACCCGCCCTACGCGCTGCGACCGACTTGCCGATCGCGATTGGCTTTGGCGTTCGCACCCCGGCGCAGGCGGCGGAGGCCACGCAGATTGCCGACGCGGCCGTCGTGGCGTCCGCGTTGATCGACACGATGCTGGGCACGCTGGACGCACACGGCCGGGCCGGCGCCATGACGGTCGGCGCGGTGTTGGACCAGGTCCGCGCGCTATCCCACGCCGTCCGTAGCGCACGCCTGGTAACGGCATGAGTTGGCTCGCGGAATATGTCCGGCCCCGCATACGCACGCTGCTGGGCCGCAGCCCGGTACCGGACAACCTGTGGCAGCAATGCCCGGAGTGCCAGCAAATGCTGTTCATCCGCGACCTGGAACGCAACCTGAAAGTTTGCACCAGCTGCGGCAACCATCTGCGCCCCACCGCCGCCGAACGCCTGTCGTACACGCTAGACGACGGCTACACCCGGATCGAGCTGCCACGAGTGCCCGCCGATCCCCTGAAGTTCAAGGACAGCAAAAAGTACGTCGACCGGCTGAAAGAGGCCCGCGACCGCACCGGGATCGAGGACGCGGTCCTGGTCGCCCATGGCGAGATCCTGGGCCAGCCCGCCGTGGTGGTTGCGATGGCGTTCGAGTTTATGGCCGGTAGCATGGGTGCCGCCGTTGGGGAGGCGATCGTCGCCGCCGCCAGACTGGCCGTGCTGCAACGCGCCCCCCTGATCGTGTTCACGGCCAGCGGCGGCGCTCGCATGCAGGAGGGCGGCATCAGCCTGATGCAGATGCCGCGCACCATCATCGCAACGCAAATGGTGAAGGAGGCTGGGCTGCCCTACGTGACAGTCCTGTGCGATCCAACGACCGGTGGCGTGACCGCCAGCTTTGCCATGCTGGGCGACATCCAGATCGCCGAACCCGGCGCATTGATCGGCTTTGCCGGTGCCCGCGTGATCGAGCAGACGGTACGCGAGACCCTGCCCGACGGGTTCCAACGCGCCGAGTACCTGCTGGAGCACGGGATCGTCGATATGGTTACTTCGCGTCTTAAGCTGCGGGAGACGCTGGCCCGAGTCCTCGGGCTGCTGGCACCCGCGGTGGTACCCGTGTTGATGCCCGCCGTGGTGCCGGTTGTGGTCCCGGTTATGGTCCCTGTTATGGCCCCTGGGGAGCCATGACGCACCACGCCCGGATCGATCCCCTGATCGACCGGCTGCATCGGCTACATCCCCGGCTGATCGACCTTAGTTTAGACCGTCTGCGGCGTCTGCTGGCCGATTTGGGCCACCCGGAGCAGCGGTTGCCGCCCGTTATTCACGTGGGCGGCACGAACGGTAAAGGCAGCACCTGCGCCATGATCCGCGCCATGGCGGAGGCTGCGGGGCAGACAGTGCACGTTTTTACCTCCCCCCATCTGGTCCGGTTCAACGAACGGTTCCGGGTCGCCGGATCGTTGGTCGGCGACGACGTTCTGGCCGACACGCTGGAACAGATCGAGCGGGTAAATGACGGCGCACCGATTACGGTGTTCGAAGTCATCACCGCCGCCGCGTTTGTGCTGTTTGCCAGCACCCCCGCCGATCTGTGCGTGCTGGAGGTTGGGTTGGGCGGGCGCGGCGATGCCACCAACGTCATCGCGGCACCGGTGGCTTGCGCAATCGCGTCATTATCGTTGGACCACCAGGACCTGCTGGGTGACACGCTGGCGGCGATCGCGTTCGAAAAGGCGGGAATTTTCAAGCAGGGTGTGCCCGCGGTCACCGGGTTCCAGTCCGCCGAGGCGCTAGACGTGCTGCGTGGCGCGGCAAACGGCTTGTGCCCGCTACTGGTGCGTGGGGAGGCTTGGGCGTTGGATGGTTTGAGGTACACCGACGCGGCCGGGTCCGTCGACCTACCGACGCCAGCTTTGCCCGGCGCGCATCAACTCGACAATGCCGGCCTGGCGCTGGCGACGTTGCGGGCCAGCGGCCGTCCGTACGCCTCTGCCGGGCTGACACATGCCGAGTGGCCCGCCCGCATGCAGCGCCTGCATCACTGGCCATCGCCGCATGAGCTTTGGCTCGATGGTGGGCATAACCCGGGCGCCGGTGTGGCGCTGGCGACACATCTGGATGGCTGGCGCGACCGCCCGGCATACCTGATCGTAGGCATGAAGCAGGCAAAGGACGCAGCGGCGTTCCTGGCACCGCTGATTCCGCGTGTGGCCGGGGTCTGGGCCGTGCAGGAGCCGGGACAGCACCTGGCACTACCGGTTCAGGCCATTATCGACGCATCGGGCGGCACGGCGCGGCCCGGCCCGACCGTCGCGGGTGCGCTGTCCCAACTGATGTCGGCACCGGTTGGGCGCGTATTGATCTGCGGCAGCCTTTATCTAGCAGGTGAAGTACTTAAAGCCGAAATGCGTGCACAGGGGGTTCCGAACCGGTGAACCGCACCATGTACGTGCCTCGGCTAACGCCGTGGGAGTAAGTTGATGGACGGCCAAGACCTGCCAGCCCTGCCAAAGCTGCGGGCCACTCCGGCGGAGGGGCGCGTGGCCTTACCCGATCCCGGCCGCCACACAGCGCCAATTCTGGCGCATGGCGACATGGAAGTACGCTGGTTCAAGCCAGACGGCTCGGATCCGCAGACGCCGCATGACAGAGATGAACTGTATTTCGTCGTGTCCGGGACGGGTATTTTCATGCGTGCGCATGAGGCGATGCCGATGGGCGACGATGTAAGTCTGCCTGTGTTGGGTGAGGAGCGCGTGACGTTCACCGCTGGTGACGTG
>JAYVTX010000154.1:0-5364 GCA_043788425.1 Rhodospirillales bacterium | reverse complement strand
AGCCCGATGGCGGCGGCGGGCACCAACCCGAAATTGGACAGCACCGAGTACCGTCCGCCGATCGTCGGGTCGCCGGCAAAGATCCGCGCAAACCCGTCATGCGCCGCCACACCCTGCAGTTTCGACCCCGGATCGGTGATGGCCACAAAATGCTTGGCCGTATCGGCGCCGTGCACCGCCATCATCTGCGCCCAGAAATAGTCCTTGAAGATATTGGGCTCCAGCGTGCTGCCGGACTTGCTGCTAACGATTACCAGCGTGTGTTGCAGGTCAAGCTGCGCGGTCAACGTCGCGATCTGCTGCGGGTCGGTGCTGTCCAAAATCAGCAACTGGGGGAAGCCCGGTGCCGAGCCGAATGTTTGGGCCAGCACCTCCGGCCCCAGGCTAGATCCGCCCATGCCCAGCAGGACCACGTGCCGATAAGTGCCGGCGCGGACATGGTCCTGGAACGCCTGCAACGCTGGCAGGTCGGCGTGATCTACGGCGTGCAGCCAGCCCAGCCACTTGGCCTCGTCGGTGCCAGTCCAGACGGATGCGTCATGCGCCCACATGCCGCGCACGTGCCCGGCGCTGGCCCACGCCTTCAGCACGGGCGCGGTTTCGTCCGTCAGTGTGGACTGGATGTCGATGCTGACCAGCTGATCGCCCAACATGGCGGCGCGTTTGGTGGCCACACTGCCCAGCAGCCCGTCCGCGGCTTCGGCAAAAAGGCGCACCCCGTCCTCGACCAATTTGGCCGTAACGCCGGCCAGATCCAGGCCCTGCGCCTCGGCGTCGGCCAGAACCTGACGCGCTTCGTCGATGCCGTGGGTTAGCGTGACCGCGGCCGTGCCGTGGTCGCGGAAGGCGTCCATGGTCGCGGGCGGGATGGTGTTGACGGTATCGGGACCGATTAATTGGTCCACGTACAGCACGTCGGAATACGCTTTATCCTTCACGCCCGTGCTGGCCCATAGCAGCCGCTGCGGCAACGCGCCGTGTTCCGCCAGACGCTTCCACCGGGGTGAGGCAACGAGGCCCAGATACGTTTGGTAGGCCATCTTGGCGTTTGCAATCGCGATCTTGCCACGTAGCGGGGTCAACGCCGACTCACCCTTGGCCACCCGCGCGTCGATCGCCTTGTCTATCACCGCGTCGATCCGGCTGACGAAGAAACTGGCGACGCTGCTGATGCCCGCTATCGGGTGCCCGGCAGACAGGCGGTCCTCCAGCCCCGCGATGAACGCCTCCGCCACCGCCTCATAGGCTGACTGCGCGAATAGCAGCGTCACGTTGATGTTCAGGCCCTCACCGATCAGCGTGCGGATGGCGGGTGCGCCGGCGCTGGTGCCGGGGACCTTGACCATCAGGTTGGGGCGATCGACGGCCGCCCATAGCCGCCGGGCCTCGGCCACGGTGTCGTCCGTGCGTAGTGCCAGATACGGCGAGACTTCGAGGCTCACGTAGCCGTCGACATGGCCCGTTGCTTCCCACACCGGGTGCATCAGGTCGGCGGCCTGCCGGATGTCCTCGATCGCCAGTGCCTCATAGATGTCTAGCGCATCATGATCGCCGCGGCCGGCCAGGGTTTTGAAGCCCGCGTCGTAATCCGTGCCCTCGCCCATCGCCTTTTGAAAGATCGATGGGTTGGACGTAATGCCCTTCAGCCCGTCACGGTCCACCAGCGTCTGCAGCCCGGTGCTAGTAAAACTCCGCTGAATGAAGTCGAGCCACGGGGATTGGCCAAGCTGTTCAAGCTGTTTCAGCGGGTTCATGCGGCAACTCCAGTCGTCCGGGCGGCTTGCTTACGGGCAGCATCGAGCGTCGCTTCTGGCGTAAACCCAAATTTCTTAAGCAACTCTGATGCCGGGGCACTGGCCCCATAGCTGTGCATGCCAATCACAGTCCCGCCGAACCCCACATACCGGTCCCAGCCAAGCGTTGTCGCCTGTTCCACCGCGACCCGGCCCAGCACGCCCGGCGGCAGCACGTGGTCGCGATAGGCCTGGTCCTGCCGTTCGAACAATTCCCAGCTCGGCATACTGACCACCCGGGCGCCGACGCCCTCGGCCTTCAATGCCTCATACGCGCCCAGGCACAGGCTGAGTTCGCTACCGGTACCCATCAGGATCACGCGCGGTGCATCGCTATCGGCCACGATATACGCCCCCTGCGCCACGCCGGACGCAGCCGCATAAACGGTGCGGTCGATGGTAGGCAGCGCCTGCCGGCTCATGACTAGCGCGACCGGGTGGTGCTTTTGCTGGATCGCGACGCGCCAGGCTTCGGCGACTTCGTTGGCGTCGGCCGGGCGCAGCGTAATCATGCCGGGGATGGAGCGCAGCGCCAGCAGCTGCTCGACCGGTTGGTGGGTCGGGCCGTCTTCGCCCACGCCAATACTGTCATGGGTGAAGATGTAGATGACCGGCACCTCCATGATGGCCGCGATGCGGATGGCGGGCTTCATGTAGTCGGAGAAAATCAGGAAACCGCTGCCATAGGGACGCAGGCCCGACAGCGCGATGCCGTTGCAGATCGCGGTCATCGCGTGCTCGCGGATGCCGAAATGCAGGTTGCGTCCGCTGTAATCGGTCGCCTCGTAACTGGTGGCCCCGTCGAAGGTCAGGTTGCTTTTGGTGGATGGGGCCAGGTCCGCGGCCCCGCCCAGCAACCAGGGGTAGTTTTTTGCTATGGCGTTAAGCACCTTTTGGCTGCTTTCGCGTGAGGCGAGGCCCTTTGGGTCTGCTGGGAACACCGGGATATCGGCGTCCCACCCTGCCGGCAGTTTGTGCGCATCGATGTGGCGCAGCTCGTCGGCCAAGGCCGGGAATTCGGACGTGTAGCGCTGCATCATTTGTGTCCATGCGTGGCGAAGCGTGGCCCCACGGGCGCCCATCCGCTCCGCAAAACGGGCGGTGACGCCGTCGGGGACCAAGAATTGCGCGTCGGTGGGCCAGCCGTAGCTTGCCTTGGCCGCCGCAATCTCCGCATCGCCCAGCGGCTCCCCATGCGCCTCTCGCGTGCCGGCCTTTTTCGGTGCGCCGAAGCCGATGATGCTGTGGACGACGACGAAGGTGGGGCGGTCGGTCACGGTCTCCGCCTCGGCCAGGGCGGCGGTCAGGGCGCCGGTGTCGTTGGCGTTGTCGACATGGATCACGTGCCAGCCATAGGCGGTGAAACGCGCGCCCACGTCCTCACTGAATGCTAAGTTGGTCGAACCCTCGATCGTGATGTGGTTGCTGTCGTAGATCCAAACCAGGTTCGACAGTTTCAGATGGGCGGCCGTGCTCGCAGCCTCGCCACTCACGCCCTCCATCATGTCACCGTCGCCGCACAGGGCGTACACGCGGTAGTCGAACACCGGTAGGCCGGGCCGGTTGTAGCGCGCCGCCTGCCACCGCTGCGCCAGCGCCATGCCGACGGAGGTGGCGACCCCCTGACCCAGCGGGCCGGTCGTCGTCTCAACACCCGTGGTAAAACTGTATTCCGGATGACCCGGCGTGACAGAACTGAGCTGCCGAAATTGCTTGATGTCCTCCAGCGACACGGCCAGCTCGTTCGTGACCACGCCGTCCTTCATACGCCGGACGCTGGCCAGGTGCAGTAGGCTGTACAGCAGCATGGACGCATGGCCGATCGATAGGACAAAGCGGTCGCGATTGGGCCAGGTAGGGTCGGCCGGGTCGTAGCGGAGCACCTGCTGCCACAGAGTGTAACCGACGGGCGCCATCGCCATCGGCGTGCCGGGATGGCCGGACTTAGCCTTTTGCACCGCGTCCATCGACAGGGTGCGAATCGTATCGATCGCAGTTTTGTCGATGGCCGGGCCATAAAGAACACTATCTGAAGCGGAAGCCGTATCGGGCATGGTATGTCCTGTCATCGAAAACGGTCTATTTGGCTACGGGGGCGTTTGGCAGCCGCCACTATGGCAACCCGGTCCGGCCGGTGCCAGGGGGGCGGTGTGAGGTGTTGGTGAAGGGTTGACCATGGACGGCCCAATGAATGGCCCAATCGATAGCACACCCGCGGCACGCCCGACGACGCGCGGCACAATGACCGAGGGGCCGGTCGCGCCCATGCTGGTGCGGCTGACGTTGCCCATGATCATCGGTGTGTTTGCCACAATCGGCTACGGCGTGGCCGAAACCTGGTTTGTAGCGCGGCTGGGCGCGGAAACGCTGTCCGCATCCAGCTTCACGTTCCCGGTCACGATGGTGATGATCAGTCTAGCGATCGGGCTATCGGCCGGCGTCAGTTCGGTCGTGGCACGCGCGCTGGGCGCCGGTGAGGCCGCAAGCGTGCTAGTGATCGACGGAATGTTGCTGACAGCGCTGCTGGGTGCCACGGCGGCGCTGGGGCTAGAGTTAGGGGCCGGGGCATTATTCTGGGCGATGGGCGCGCCGCAGCGGCTGATGCCGATCATCCTCGGCTACCTGCACATTTGGTTCGTGGCGGTCGTGTTGTTCATGACGGCCATGGTCGGGCTGTCGGCCGCCCGGGCGTCGGGCGATGCACGGTTCCAGGGGTTGGCGATGCTGGTAACGGCCGTGTGCAATGCCGGCCTGGCGGCGATGGCAATCTTTGGCGTGGCGGGGCTACCGGGCTTGGAATTACCGGGTTTAGGTCTGCGCGGGGCCGCGGTGGGCAACGGGCTGGCCTGGGCCGGGCTGCTGCTCGTGACGCTATGGCGGTTGCGGTCACTGGGGCTGCTATCGGCGGGTTGGCCGAGCCCGGCGCGTTTCGCGGCCTCCGCCCGGCGCGTGTTGCGGGTTGGGCTACCGGCGGCAGGGACCAATACGATCATCCCGGTTTCGTCGGCCATCCTGATCGCGATCCTGGCGACATTTGGGGCCGACGCGGTGGCGGGCGCCGGCGTCGCGGGCCGGATCGAGAGCCTGTCGATGGTGCCGTTCTTTGCCCTGTCGGCAATCATGAACCCGTTTGCCGGGCAGAATGCGGGCGCCGGGCGGCTGGACCGGGTGCGGCATGCGCTGCGGTCCAGCCTGATCTTCAGTATCGGGTTTGGGCTGGTGGTTGCGGCCGGGCTGTTCGTCGCGGCACCGTCGCTGGCCGCCGTGTTCACCCATGACCCGACGGTCGCGGGCGTCGTGGTGACGTATCTGCGGCTTGTGCCCATCAGCTACGGGCTGGGCGGGATGATCGCGATCGTGAACTCGGCATTCAATGGGCTGAACCGGCCGGGCGCCGGTGTTGTCGTGTCGGTAGCGCGGACGATGCTGGTCAACGTGCCGGTGGCCTGGGTCGGCGGCCAGCTGTTCGGCGTGCCCGGCGTATTCCTCGGTGTGGCGGCGGCCAACGTGTTGGTGGGTGCGGCCGGCTATTGGTGGGCGTGGCGGTCGGCGCGGGGCTGATGCTGCTCCG
>JAYVTX010000153.1:0-2564 GCA_043788425.1 Rhodospirillales bacterium | reverse complement strand
ATCAATCGGGTCTCGTGGTCCGGGATCGAAGTATCGCTGGCCGCTGCGGCACCTGCCGCCGCAGCGGCCAGCATCGTGCGACTACCGGCCTGGCCCCATCGATAGACGCCGTCACGGACAGAGTACGTTCAAACCATCCACCCGCGCCCACCCGGCCCCCATCGTTACCAGGCTGCGCGACGCCGGCGCCACGTCGAACCGGCGCATTAAATCCAGCGGCGTGCCCAGCACATGCGCCAGCATCGCCTTCAGCACGTCCTGGTGGCTGACCACCACGACCGTGCCGCCTACGCCCGCCACGCGCAGCATGACGGCGACAGCGCGGGCCTGCGCGGCCAAAATCGTCTCGCCACCCGGGGGCACCGCCATGGCGCGATTGGTATTCCAGGCTTCCCATTCCGGGCCATGCAGCGCGTCGAACGGCTGGCCGGTCCAGGTGCCAAAATCCACCTCCGTCAGGGCGGGATCGATCACCGGCACCAGTCCATGCCGGGCCGCGATCGGTGTCGCCGTCTCGACCGCCCGCTGCAGCGGGCTGGTCCATACGGCGCGGATCGCCTGTCCGGCCAGCGCGTCCGCCAGCGCCGCCGCCTGCGCGTGGCCCTCAGCACTCAGGCCGACGCCAGCCATGCGGCCAGCCAGCACGCGGCCCAGCAGGTCATGAGCCGCATGCCGCACGAGGATCAGGGTCGTATCAGACAGGTCGGTCCGATCCCTCATCGGACGCCGCGCCCGCGAATGCGTCATCCAACAACGGCGTCCACAGCTTCACCCCCCCGGTGATGCCGGCGTCGTTGCTGACCAGCCGGACATCGACCGGCAGCGCCTCCTCGATCAGCCGGGCATTACCCCCGCCGACGAACAGCGTGTCGAAGTTGGTTAGCGTCCGCACGGCCTCGATCGCGCGGTCGACGCGCTTGCGCCAGCGCCTCTTACCCACCTCCGCCAATGCGGCGGCGCCTACATACTGGTCGTAGGTCAGGTCCTTGCGGGCGTTATGCTGCCCCATCTCCATATGCGGAGCCAGCCGCCCGTCCTGATACAGCGAGAAGCCGAAGCCAGTGCCTAGCGTAATCACGCACTCCAGCCCGTGCCCGGCGATCACGCCCAGCCCCTGCACCGTCGCGTCGTTCAGCATGCGCACCGGCTGCCCCAGCGCCCGCTGCAACGCGGCCGCCAGCGGATAACCGGACCAATGCTCGGTACCCAAGTTCGGTGCTGTTCGCACCACTCCCTGCCGCACGACGCCCGGAAAGCCGACCGATATGCGATTGAATGACCCCAGCGGACGCACGAGCGCCACTAATACCTCGACCACGTCCGACGGGTGGGCCGGGTGCGGCGTCGGCACATGCACACGGGCGCCGACCATCTTGGCGCCCGCATCCAGCAGCCCAGCCTTCAGGTTCGTGCCGCCGATATCGATACCGAGCGTGACGGGTTGGTCAGTCATGGGCGATCCAGTATGCGCACGCCCTGTTCGGTGGCGGCGATGACGCGGCTGGCCAAGCCAATGAAAAGGCCGTGGTCGACAACGCCGGTGACGGATTTCAGCTGCGTCGCCAGCGCGGCCGGGTCAGGGATCGGCACCAGGCAATCGAGCAGGTAGTTGCCATTATCCGTCACATACGGCGCACCGTCCCGCTGACGCAGCACCATGTCCGGCATAAACCGACCGAGCCGCGCCCGCGTTGCCTGCCACCCGAACGGCACGATTTCGACCGGCAGGCGCACGCCGCTCCCCAGATGGTCCGTGAGCTTACTGCCATCCACGATCACGATCATCCGGCGGCTGGCGGTGGCCACGATCTTCTCCCGCAGCAGGGCGCCGCCCAGACCCTTGATCAAGTCGAGCGTCCCCGTGTGCACCGCGTCCGCGCCGTCAATCGTGAGGTCGATCACAGGATGCTCGGCCAGCGTAGTCAGCGGGATGCCGAGCCCCCGCGCTTGCTTGGCCGTTGCTTCCGAAGTGGGGATGCCGGTCACCCGCAAGCCCGCCGCCACGCGACGTCCGAGTGCGGCGACGGCCAGCGCAGCGGTCGTACCGGTGCCCAGGCCCAGCACCATGCCGTCCTGGATTTCGGCGACTGCCGCCTCCGCCGCCTCGGCCTTTAGCGCATCCTGCGTGCTCACAGCTGACCCTCCAACTGGCTGACAATGTCGGCCACGATCGCGGCCGGCGAGCGTTCGATTTGGACGGTGATCGCATGCTCGTCCGGACCCGGCGGCTCCAGCGTCGCGAATTGGCTGTCGAGCAGGCTGGGTGGCATGTAGTGGCCGGGCCGGGCCGCCTGACGCGCAGCGATGATGGCGTGATCGCCGTCCAGGTACACTAGCGCCACCCCAGTGCGCGGCCCGATCAGCACATCGCGATAGGCCCGGCGTAATGCGCTGCAGGCAACGACGCCCGGGGCATCGGCGGTCCGGGTATCGATCCAGGCGGCGATGGCCCGCAACCAGGGCGCGCGGTCGGCGTCATCGAGCGGCCTGCCGGCTTTCATCTTCGCCACGTTAGCCGGTGGATGCAGATCGTCCCCGTCCAGAAACACGGCGCCCATAGCTGT
>JAYVTX010000152.1:0-6805 GCA_043788425.1 Rhodospirillales bacterium | reverse complement strand
CGCCCAGGCGATTCCGCCTGGTCGGGAAGTGCTCTAAGCCGGCACCACCGTCGCGGCCGCGTACGCGATCCAGGCACCCGCCGGGAGCAGTAGCACGGCCGCCATACGGCTTATGACCCATACGCGGCTGCTGGCAATCAGCGTGCCGGCGATAACGAGCGCCGCGGCTGCCACCAGCAATTGGCGATCGTCAACCTCCAACGCCAGCAATGGGAACACCGCGCAAGCGGCCCACAGCGCATCGAGCAACTTGCGTTGTCCAGCGCTACGCAGCCACCAGCGGGCTACGCCCAATGCTGCAAACACGCCAGCGGCTGCCAGGGTGATCGGCCACCGGCCGGGATCATCATCGGGTAGCAGGCCAAACATGAACGCGCCCAAATCAGCGATCACGGCGCCCGACGCATAGACCAGAACGGTGAACCACGCCGTCGCACCCAGACCAGTGAGCGATAGCCGCCGGACCTCCACCACCACGGCGACGAGCAAGCCGAGCGCGAATACAAGTGCCGCCGGATGCAGGCCGTAGCGGATATCAGCCTCCAGCTTGATTGCCCGCACGGCATCGATCTGCGTGCCGAAACGATACCACAGGAACTCCGCCAAAATAGTGAACAGGGCCGCGGCAACTGCCAGGCCCAGCAACGGACCCACGGACCGGTCGCGACCCGCTGGTAAACGCCGCCACAGCATCAGCCAGCAAAACACACCGGCGGCGACGAGCGCCTGCGAAACATCGGCCTTGGATTGCAGCGTGTAGTGAACCGCCGTCAGCACCGCGATCCCATAAACGATCCGGTGTAGCCGCTTCCACGCCGGCGTACCCATCGCCCGCATCGTCCGGTCCGTGCTGGTGGCACCCAAAACGATAAGGCCCAGCAGCGCCACTGCCCCGAGCGTGAGGTAGAACCGGCTGACGATCTCGGATGCAATATGCAGCATCCGCCAGTTCTCATCGGCCATGTAAAGCGTCAGGTGGATGCTGGCATAGGCTAGTGCCGCAACCCCCACCATCCGGCGTACGACCGGCCATTGCGGGTTGCCAGTCAGTGCCTTTGCGGGCGTGATGAGTAACGAGGCTAGCAGCAGCCAGACCGCCCAGTACCCGGTGCTGTGGATCGCCACCTTCAGCGGCCGGGTACCCAGTCCCCACACTCCCGCGCGGGTCGCCAGCACGATGCCGGGAAGTAGCAACATCGCGAAGATGACCGAACGCAGCACATGGGGCCGGCCCTTTTTATCGGTCCATGGCAGGGACGCGGCCCAAGTCATATGGCCTGGCTCATTTGGCCTGCCGGGCATAGCTGGTCGGGATGGCATAGACGGCCGGGTCGGCTGGCGCGAAGGAGATTGCTGTCGCCTCCACCAGCGTATCGGCGCCCCGCCGCGCCCGCAGCATCACGCCATCGCTGGTATAGCAGGTCTGAGTCGGCTGATTTTGCGTGTCGGTCTGCTCCCACACCGTACAGGTCTGGCCCAATAGCGCGTCGGTGCCGCGCCGGGTGCCGCGGCCGGGTGCGGTGGGGGGCGCGGGCAGTATCAGCACCGTGCGGTCCGTATCGTTCACGACCGCCATCGTGCGGGCCGGGTAGTCGATAATCATGTGCAACCCGGCGGTGGGGGGATCCAGCCGCAGCTTCTGATCCGCAACCCGGAAACGCCAACGCTGGGTGACATTCTGTGCAGCACCATACGTCACATCGACGTCGCGAGTGGGTAATGCCGGCTGCGCCTGGGCCGCTCCGCCAATCACAATAAGGGCGATCCAAATCTTCATTTGCCAAATTTCGGCAGACTGAACGACATGTACCCGGGCGGTATCTTAAACAGCTCGGCCGGTTGCGGGGCCATATCTACGGCGGTTGCGGTCAGCGTTCCCTGCTTGCCATCAACCGCCCCCTCGGCCCGTAGCGGCACGCCGTCCGGGGTGACGCATACGGTGCCGTTGCCATTGCGCGTATGGACGGACCATACGGTGCAGGCGAGCCCGGCGACCCGATCCTCACGCACCCGGGCCATGTCGGCGCTGGCGAGCGTGATGGCATCGATATCGCGCCGTTTCATCGGTAGGGAAATGGCCGATCGCAGACCGCTATCGATGATGTGCGCCGACGGTCCGGCCGTCTCGAGCAGCAGAACCTGGGGCCGCCCATCCGCCTCCAGCCGCAGCAGGCCACTGGCATTCCAGCGCAGGCGCATCTGACCTATGGCGCCAGCCGGGCCGCTACCCGGGCCGCCACCCAGGCCACCAAGGGGGCCACCATCGGGGATCAATGCCGCGGCGGCACCCGTCGTGCGGTAGGTTACGGCCACGTCGTGCCGGGGTGGCAAAACGGGGCGATCGGTTCCCGCAGCCAGCACCAACAGCCCAACCAGGCCCGCTTCGATCATGCCGCTCATTGCCGGGGCGGTGCCACGCGCTGGAAGTCGGGGGGCGGCGCATAGTCCGATGCGGGTGCCGGCGTGTAGCTTACGCTGATCGCCTCGATCGCCGTCCGCTGCCCGCGCGCATTCTGGGCCAGCGTTCGCAGCATGACGCCGTCATCGGTGATGCAGGTCTCACCCAGCGTACTTGGCGTCTGAACGGTATATGTTGTGCAGCGCAGCCCGGCGATGGTCGTCGCTGTCCGGCGCGTAAACCGCATGTCGGGCTCCAGGGTGAATTGCGCGCCCAACCCGCTGCTCCACGGCACGTCCATCACCGTACCTTCAAACGGACTGACCATCGCCAGCCGTTTGGCCGCCTGATCAACCAGCAGGTAGTTCTTGTCCGGCAGGTCGATCCGGCGGCGCGCATTACCGGCCAGGCTGGTGATACGGATCTCGTATGCCGTGGTGGGGGTCGAGCTAACGCGGTACAGCACCGATGCTTCCCGTGTGGGGGTCAGCGCTGGACGGTCGGGGCCTGGCCCAGCGGAACGGTCGGCGCCCGGCCCAGCGGAACGGTCGGCGCCCGGCCCAGCGGGACGATTGGGGCCTGGCCCCGCGGGCCGCTCCGGCGGCGGCTGGCTAGGGGCGCGCGTCGGGGCCGGACCGGCGGCGACCAGGATCAACAGTGCAAGCGCCCTCATGGCTGGTATAACACGCGTATCCGCGCCTCCATCTCGATTGGGTCCGGTGCGGCGCGCCATTGCGCGGGGACCTGCAATGCCTCGGCCAGGCGAAGCTTATACGTGTCACGCGGGATTTCGGTTGCGCCGAACTGTGCCAGGTGGGTGGTGACGAATTGCGTATCGAGCAGCGCGTAACCGCCCAGAATCAGGCGACCGACCAGGTGAACCAGCGCCACCTTTGACGCGTCGCGCGCGCGGCTAAACATGCTCTCGCCAAAAAACACGCCGCCGAGCGACACGCCGTACAACCCGCCAACCAGTACGCCACCCTGCCAGGTCTCAACCGAATGGGCGTGGCCGGCCTGATGCAACTCGATAAACAGCCGTTCGATATCGGCATTGATCCACGTATCCTCCCGCCCGGCCGAACCGGCGGCGCAACCCGCGATGGTCGCGGCAAAATCGGTATTGGACGTAACGGTGTACGGTCCGGAGATGACCGTTCGCAGCAACCGCTTCGACAGGTGGAATTTATCCAGCGGCAACACGCCCCGCAACTCCGGATCCAGCCAGTACAGGCGGTGTCCGGCGCGCGACTCGGCCATGGGGAACAGACCCGCGCGATAGGCGCGCAGCATCAAATCGGCAGTCACTACGATGGTACGGCGCGACATTCCATCATGGTGGGCCGTCCGCCCGTGATTGCCAACTGGTGCCGCCCGATATTCGGCCACTTAAACTGCCGAAACGAAGTGTTCCAACCAGTGAATCGTATAGTCACCAGCGATGAATTCAGGCGCGTCCATGATGCGGCGATGGAGCGGCAGCGTCGTCTTGATGCCCTGGATGGCGAATTCGGCCAGGGCACGGCGCATGCGGGCAATCGCCTCCGGCCGGGTCGGCGCGTGGACGATAAGCTTGGCAATCATGCTGTCGTAGTAGGGCGGCACGACGTAGCCCGCATATAGCGCACTATCAACGCGCACACCCAGGCCGCCCGGCGCATGGAACAAATCGACCCGGCCCGGCGTCGGCATGAACGTTTCCGGGTCCTCCGCCGTTACCCGGCACTCTATCGCGTGGCCGTTAAACGTCACGTCCGCCTGCGTGTACCCAAGCGGCTGCCCGGCGGCGATGCGGATTTGCTCGCGCACCAGATCGACACCGCAAACCATCTCCGTCACCGGGTGCTCGACCTGCAGACGGGTATTCATCTCGATGAACGCGAACTGGCCGTCCTGATATAGGAACTCTAGCGTGCCGGCGTTGCGGAAGCCGAGTTTGCGCAGACCATCCGTCACGACTGCGCCGAGTGAATCCCGCTCAGCGCCGGTCAGCGCGGGCGATCCCGCCTCCTCCAATAGCTTCTGGTGACGGCGCTGAAGGCTGCAATCCCGTTCGCCGAAATGCACCACGGCACCGTGGTTGTCGGCCATAACCTGCAACTCGATGTGCCGCGGGCGATCGAGGTACTTTTCCATATACACGGCGTCGTTGCCGAAGGCGGTTCGTGCCTCCGTCCGGGCGACAGACCAGGCTTCCTCCAGTTCGTCCGCCGTGTGCGCAACCTTCATGCCGCGGCCCCCACCCCCAGCCGCGGCCTTGATCAGCACCGGGTAGCCAATGGTCTCAGCCACGCGCGCGGCGTCGTCCAGATCCGCGATCGCCCCGTCCGAGCCGGGGACCAATGGCACACCCAATCCGGCCATGGCGGCTTTTGCCGATATCTTATCGCCCATCATCCGAATGTGGGCGGGACTGGGACCGATAAAGGTAATGCCATGCGACTCGACCATTTCGGCAAAGCCCGCATTCTCACTCAGGAAACCGTAACCCGGATGGATCGCGTCAGCGCCCGTCACGGCCGCGGCGGACAGGATGGCCGGTATGTTCAGATAGCTCTCCCGGGCAGAGGGCGGGCCAATGCACACACTTTCGTCTGCCAGACGGACGTGCATCGCATCCACATCGGCAGTCGAGTGAACAGCGACCGTCGGGATACCAAGCTCGCGGCAGGCGCGTTGAATACGGAGCGCAATTTCTCCCCGGTTGGCTATTAGGATTTTGTGGAACATGCGGCTAGTCGATCACGAATAGGGGCTGGTCGTATTCAACGGGTTGGCCGGACGCGACCAGAATGCGGGTCAGTGTTCCAGCGCGGGGTGCCTTGATCTGGTTGAAGGTCTTCATTGCTTCAATCAGCAATACCGTCTGCCCGGCCGATACCGCCTGCCCGGCTACGACGAAGGGTGCCGACCCAGGTTCGGCCGATAGATAGGCAATGCCGACCATCGGGCTGGGCACTGTTCCAGGGTCCGTCACATCGACCACCGGGGTCGGCGGGACCGCTGCTAGTACCGCGCCAGGTGCTGCTCCGGCTGCGGTAATCGGGGCGTGCACGGGTACGGCCGCCGCCACGGTAATGGCAGGCGCGCGAACAAGGCGCAGGCGGGCGTCGCCCTCCACTAACTCAATCTCCGTCAGGCCCGTGTCGCGAAGGATATCGGCCAGGATACGGATCGCGTCAGGGTCCGACGGAATGGGCATGCAACTCTCTCCGATATGGCGCGGCGGGTAGCATGGGGGCCCGATGGCGTCCATGCGCGTACGCCGTACGATCAGCGTCGCTTGTGGGGCGGACCGGGCCGGATCATATTTGGGCGATGGAAGCGATGATCAGCGTAAATGGGGAGGGCCGGGCGCTGCCGCCGGGTCAGACGGTGGGCGGGCTACTGGCGGCGCTTGGGCTGGACCGGCGTAAGGTTGCGGTTGAGCGAAATGCCACGATCGTGCCACGTTCGGCTTACGACGATACCGGGCTGGCCGCGTCTGACGAGGTCGAGATCGTGCATTTCATTGGTGGGGGCTGAACCATGGACACAGGTGTGACAGCGGACGCCGGATGGACGGTCGCGGGCCGCACGTTCCAGTCCCGCCTTGTCGTGGGCACGGGCAAGTACAGGTCGCTAGAGGAGACCGCCGCTGCGATCGAGGCATCGGGGGCAGAAATGGTGACTGTCGCGGTCCGCCGCGTTAACCTGGCTGATCCCAACGCGCCAATGCTGCAGGATTTCGTCGATCCAAAACGCTATACCTACCTGCCGAACACCGCCGGCTGCCACACCGCCGATGATGCGATACGGACGCTGCGCCTGGCCCGCGATGCAGGGGGATGGAACCTGGTGAAGTTAGAAGTGCTAGGCCCACCGCCGCATCTGTACCCGGACATGCAGGCAACGCATGAGGCGCTTTCCGCGCTGGTCGCCGACGGGTTTGAGGTCATGGTCTACTGCGCCGATGACCCGATAGCGGCCCGGCGGCTGGAAGAAGCGGGCGCAGTTGCAATCATGCCATTAGGCGCTCCGATCGGCTCCGGGTTGGGCCTGCAGAATCCGGCCATGCTCGCAATGCTGATCGAACAGGCGCGCGTACCGGTCCTGGTCGACGCCGGGGTGGGCACCGCTTCCGACGCGGCGATGGCGATGGAGTTGGGCTGTGACGCAGTGCTGCTGAACTCCGCCATTGCGCTGGCGCGGGACCCGATCACGATGGCCCGGGCGATGAAGGCGGGAGTTGAAGCTGGACGGCTCGCCCATCTGGCTGGGCGGATGCCGCGGCGGATGGGTGCAGACCCAAGCAGCCCGCTGACTGGTTTAATCCGCTAGCGATGCACATTCGCCACGTGTCCGATCGGCTACAATAGCGACGCTACGGCCGGCCACGGGCATTCCGGCTAGCATTGTGATCGTATA
>JAYVTX010000151.1:0-2986 GCA_043788425.1 Rhodospirillales bacterium | reverse complement strand
CGCCGGAGCCGCGCGACGCTGGCTGGTGATCGCCCCTGGGACCGCCGCCGCGCCCGGTGCCGCCGTGCAAGTCCAGCAGTAATCGTGGGGGCGGTGTGTACAAAGTACACCCGCCATCGAGCATCTAGTGTCTGCACGTCGTTTGAAGTCGGCGTCCGCTCTTACTACGGTGGCGATTGTCAGCCTTGTCGTTCCTACCTTGGCTGAGACGCCGGCCAACCTGTGGTCGAGTGACGGCAGCGAGGGTTGCAGAACCGCTCGATAGTGTCGAACAGGTCCGCCCGGGCCTGGTCCCTCGTGCGATACACTTTGCGGGTGGTCCGCTCGGTTTTCAGCGAGGAGAAAAAGCTCTCCATCGCCGCGTTGTCCCAACCATTGCCCGACCGGCTCATGCTGCAACGAACGCCATGATCGGCCGGCAGCGTCTGAGATTGCTCACTGCTGTATTGGCTGCCCTGATCCGATTGGTGCAGCAGCGCGTCCGGCCTGCCGGGGCGCCAGAGCGCCCTTGTCCGAAGACAGGCCCCGGCAGCGTGGGCAGGCCGGCAAGGCCTGTAGCTCCCGCTTGAGCTGGCTTTGGCTCGGGAGCTGCCTGCCCCGGATCAGCGGCGATCTTCTTGATCCGGGGCCGCAGAACACCCTCGCCCACATCCAGGTCCCGGCTGAATTATCGCCGAACCATTTATATCCTGCGACCGCGTCAAACACCCAGATCTCGGTGTCCACCGAACCGGCAGCAGTTCACGTCGACGCTTCTACCGATTCACGCTCCGGCGAACTCAAGCACGACCCGCGACGGCACATCGCCATGCGCCAAACGGTCTAATACCGTGTTGATCGCGGAGAGCGGCTGCATTTCGATGTCGGCATTCACCTTGCCTTCGGCCGCGAAGGCGAGCGCTTCCGCCATGTCCTTTCGTGTGCCGACGAACGAGCCGCGGATGGTGATGCAGTTTGCGACCACATCGAACAGCGGGACCGGAAACTCCCCGGGCGGCAGGCCGACCAGGACGCAGGTTCCGCGCTTGCGGGCCATGCCGATGCCCTGCTTGAAGGCGCCCAGAGATGGCGCGGTGATCAACACCCCATGCGCGCCCCCGTTGGTGCCCTTCCGCACATACTCCACTGCATCCTCAGCCGTCGCGTTGACAACCAAATCGGCGCCTATTTGGGTCGCGTGGGCAAGCTTGCCGTCATCGATGTCGACGGCGCAGACCTGCAGACCCATCGCCTTCGCATACTGGATTGCCAGGTGACCGAGGCCCCCTGCGCCGGAGATTACGACCCACTCGCCGGGTCGTACGTCAGCGACCTTCAGGCCCTTGTAGGTGGTGACCCCCGCGCAGATCAGCGGTGCTGCGGCGCGCGGCGTCAGCCCGTTCGGGATGGACGCGACATAGTTGGGATCGGCCAGGATGTATTCGGCAAACCCGCCATTGCGCGTGTAGCCGCCGAACTCCGCCTCGCCACAAACCGTTTCCCAGGCCGATAGGCAATGCTCGCAATGGCCGCAGGCGGAAAACAGCCAGGGTACACCGACGCGGTCGCCCTCCTTCACGGCCCCCTTCATGCGACCGACGCCAGCGCCGACGGCGACGACCCGCCCGATCCCCTCATGGCCCGGGATGAACGGCGGGTTGGGCTTCATAGGCCAGTCGCCATGGGCCGCGTGAAGATCGGTGTGGCACACGCCACACGCCTCGGTCTTGACCAGGATCTGGCCCGGCCCCGGCGTCGGCACGTCCCACTCCTGCAACTCGAGCGGCTTGCCGAAGCCGGTAACGACGGCGGCGTGCATCTTGTTTGCCATGGTTGGTCCTCTGCCGTTCAGACCGGCGCCGCGAGGTTTGCGGTCCGGACCAGCTTTTTATTGACGAACGCTTGGATGCCCATGTCGCCGAGCTCCCGGCCGTAGCCGCTATCCTTGATGCCGCCGAACGGCAGCTCCGCATCGGACCAGCTGATGTTGTTGATGAACATCATTCCCGTCTCGACCCGGCTGGCCACACGCTGGCCGCGCTCGGCGCTGCCGGTGAACACGGAGCCGCCTAGGCCGAAGTCGCTGTCGTTCGCGAGCGCCACCGCCGCGTCCTCGTCCTTGACCCGGAAGAACATCGCGACGGGGCCGAAGAACTCGTCGCGAAAGGCCGGGTTATCAGACGCCACGTCGGTCAGGATGGTTGGCTGCATAAAGAAGCCAGGGCGTTCGATCCGCTTGCCCCCCAGTGCCAGCGTGGCACCATGCGCCACTGCCGTCTCGACCTGTTCGAGCAGTTGCACCAGCGCGCTTTCCGTTGAGAGCGGGCCGAGCGTGGTCTTCTCGTCCAAGGGATCGCCGGGTTCGAGCGCTGCGAGGGCTGCCTTGAACTTGGCGAGGAACGCGTCGGCCATGCTCTCGACGACGATAAAGCGCTTTGCGGCGCAACAGGTCTGCCCGTCATTGTACATCCGGCCCCAAACCGCCCATTTGATTGTATGTTCGAGGTCCGCGTCCTCCAGCACGATAAAGGCGTCGCTACCGCCCAGCTCCATCGACGACGGCTTGAGGTTCTGGCCCGCGCGGGCCGCGAGGCTGCGCCCGGCGGCGACGCTACCGGTCAGTGCCACGCCCTTGATGCGCGGGTCGTCGACGACCTGGTTCGCCTGGTCGTGGGAGATCAGCAGGTTGGTATAGAGCCCGGCCGGCGCGCCCGCGTCCATGAACAACCTCTCGAACGCGATCGCGCATTGCGGGACGCAGCCGGCATGCTTGATGACCAGCACGTTGCCCGCCATCAAGTGCGGCCCGGCTACCCGCGCCAATTGGTAATAGGGGAAATTCCACGGCTCCACACCGAAGATCACGCCGATCGGAGTGCTCTCCATATGCGCCTCGCCCACGGTGGGATGCAGCGTCTCGGGTGCCAGGAAACGCTCGGCGTTGTGCGCATAGTAGGCGAGGATACTGGCGCTGAACTCCACCTCGCCGCGGGCCTCACCGATCTTC
>JAYVTX010000150.1:0-8986 GCA_043788425.1 Rhodospirillales bacterium | reverse complement strand
TGGGTGCAGGCGCTCCCGCTTCAGTTCCTGCACACGCGCAGCCCGCCGGCGATCCGATCCGTCCGTTGTTCATCCTCGCCCAGCCCCAGGCCGCAGCCCCGCAGGAGTTTCAGGCGGCCGAAATGGTGGCCGAGGCATGGAAAACGCTCGGCTTGCGCGTCAGTGTGCGGGCACTGCCGGGGCAGCAGTACAATCAAATCGTCTGGTACGAACGGCAGCGCTGGGACGCCACGACCTGGTTGATGGGTGGACGGCCCGAGCGGTCCGACCCCGATGAGCTGACGTACAACCTGTTCGTGTCGACCAACGCCGCCAACGGTTACAACCTTGTCGGACTGATTAGCCCTGAATACGACCGCCTGGCGCAGGCGCAGCGGGAGGAGTTGGACCTGACCAAGCGCCAGGCACTGATCCGTGAAGCGCAGGAGTTAATCAACCAGCAGCAGCCCTACGGCTTCATGGTGCATCCGAAGAACCTGGTCGCGTTCAACCGCACGGTTTGGGACGAGGGTTCGATGAAAACCCAGGCCGGCATCGGCGTGCGCAATTTCTGGACCTGGATCAACCTGACGCCCAGTGCCAAACAGCGCGACGTCGTGCTCAATTCCGTCGCACCGCCCACTAACCTCAGCCCGTTCAACATCCCCGGTATCCAAGGTTCATGGGCGACTGAACTGGTGTGGGACCGGCTGATGCGCATCGGGCCGGACGGTCTGCCGCAACCGTGGGCGGCGGAAAGCGTGACCCGGCCCACGCCGACGACGGTCGACATCACGCTTCGCGCCGGCATGAAGTGGCATGACGGCCAGCCGGTAACGATCGACGACGCGGTGTTCAGCCTGGAGGCTCCGGGTTTTGGCGATAAGTCGCCGATGTATCGGCCATTCGTCGCCAACATTGCCGGCGTCGAGGTGACAGGGCCCATGAGCCTGCGCGTGACGCTAAAGCGGCCGGATGCCGCATTCCTGGTCAGCTCGTTATCGAAGTTGAACTTGGCGCCCAAGCACATCTGGGGGCCGCTGCTGGACGGGCTGAAGGGCAAGCCCGAGACGGCGGAGACGATCATGGAGCGGCTGCCGATCGGCTCCGGACCGTTCAAGTTTGTGTCGGTCAAGCTTACCGAACAGATCGTGCTGGAGGCCAATCGCGAGCATTGGGCGGCACCGAAGGTCGATCGCTGGATTATGCGTATTCAGCCGAATATTGAAGCCACACTCGGCGCGCTGCGGAGTGGCGAGATCAATTTCCTGACCGACTACACCGGCGACCCGGAGTTGCTGGCTAATCTTTCGAAGGCGGTGCCCGATATCCGGGTGGCTAGCTCGCTCGACATCGGCTTTCGCTTCATCGCGTATAATGAGCGGCGGCCGCCATTCGGCGATGTAGCGTTCCGCCGGGCTATTTCAGCCGTGATCGATCGAGAGAGCATTGCGGCCGACGCGTATGGCGGTGCCGCGGTGCCGTCCAATTCGTGGGTGTCGCCGGCGCTGCCGCTATGGGCCGATCCTGGCATCGATAAGCGGGTGCCGGGTGGGACGCTAGCGGCTGCGCAGGCGATGCTGAAGGAAGCGGGCTACGTGCTGACCGACGGCGTGCTGCACTACCCGGCGGGGGTAAAAGAAACGACCGGCGTGTTCCAGTAGCCACCGATGGCCCGGCGTGTTGCCGGACGGCTGGCGCACCTGGTCCTGGTCTTGTGGGTCGTCACCACCCTTACGTTTGTCGTGTTCCGCCTGACGCCGGGCGATCCCACGCTCAACTTTCTGTCGCCCAGCTTTTCAGAGGAGACGCGGCTTACCCTGCTGCGTGGCTTCGGCCTCGATCGGCCGATCTGGGTCCAGTACCTGATCTACATCGGCAACCTGCTGCGGGGCGACCTCGGCATGTCTTTTCTGCAGGGCCGGCCGGTCGCTGCGCTGCTGGCCGACGCGCTGCCCAATACGGTCATCCTCACCGTCGTATCGCTGACCGCCGCTTATGCTTTCGGCATTGTGGCCGGCGCGTTCTTGGCGTTTCAGCGCGGTGGCTTGATCGAGGCGGTGGCGATCCCGGGGGCGCTCACCACCCGTGCCGCGCCGGAGTTCTGGCTGGGCATGCTGCTTCTGGCGGCACTCGCGTTCCAGGGTGGGCTATTTCCCACCGGCGGCGCGCTCAGCCCGGGGCGGGAGCTTGGCAGTGTCTGGGCGAGCCTCGTCTCCCCCGATTACTGGTGGCACCTGGCGCTGCCGGCGTTGACGCTGATGCTGTATCTGCAAGGCCTGCCGCTGCTGCTGATGCGTGCCACGATGCTGGAAGTGCTCGCTGACGAGTTCATCGTCATGGCACGCATGAAGGGCCTGTCCCGCTGGTCGATCGTGATACGCCACGCCGCGCGCAACGCGCTGCTCCCCGTGGTGACAGCGTTTGCGCTGGGCCTAGGCGCTAGCATCGGCGGCAATGTCGTGGTCGAAACCGTGTTTGCCTGGCCCGGCATCGGTCGCGTGCTGGTGCAGGCGGTGCAGAGTGCCGACTACCCGCTGGCGCAGGGCGCGTTCCTCATGATTGCGGCCGTACTGGTTGTGATGAACACGGTGGCCGACCTCGCCTACGCCATGCTCGATCCCCGCGTGTCCGTTGGTGTTCGGGCGGGTGGGGCTGCGTGATCCGTTTCTTCCGAAGCGAGCCTTTCGCCATCGCCGGATCAGCAATCTACGCGCTGATCGTGGCCGTGGCGCTGTTTGCCGATCGCCTGGCCCCCTACGACCCGCGCGCCATCCTGAAAACCGGTGTGCGGGTGGCGCGGTACCTGCCGATGTCGGTCGACCATTGGCTAGGCACCACCGCCAGCGGCCGGGACGTGCTGAGTCAGGTCATCTTCGGTACCCGGTCCGCGTTGCAGGTGGGGTTCACGGCTGCGCTGGCCGTGGTCGCGATCGGGACGTTACTCGGGTTGCTGTCCGGCTACCTGGGGGGCTGGGTCGACCGGGTGGTGACGTTCGCGGCAGACGTCGTACTCGGCCTGCCGTTCCTGCCGTCGATGCTTGTGCTGTCAGCGCTGACCCGGCCCGGCACCACCGTAATTGTCGCATCCGTGGCGGCATTGCTATGGCCCAACACGTCCCGCGTTGTCCGGGCGCAAGTGCTCAGTTTGCGGGAGCGGTCGTGGGTGGAGGCGGCGCGGGTGACGGGCTGCTCCACGCCGCAGATTATGTTCGTGCACATCCTCCCGCAGTTGCTGCCGTTGGCGGCGCTGTACGGCTCGATCGCGATTGGCTGGGCGATCCTGGCGGAAGCGTCGGCGAGCTTTCTCGGCTTCGGCGATCCGGCGTCCATCAGCTGGGGTGGCATGCTGCAGGACGCGTATGCGAACCAGGCCCTGTCGCGCGGTGCGTGGAACTGGTTCGCTCCGCCGGGTGCCGCGATCATGGCGATGGTGCTGGCGGGCTTCCTCGTCTCCCGCGGGTCGGAAAAGCTGTTATTCCCTAAATTGGCCGAACAGTGATGCTGCTGGATGTACGCGCGCTCCGGGTCGAGTTCCGGACCGGGCGTGGAGCGGTTCGGGCGGTGGATGGCGTGGATCTGGCGGTGCCAGCGGGGTCGATCACGGGGCTGGTCGGGGAAAGTGGGTGCGGTAAGTCCACCCTGGGCCGGGCGCTGATGGGCGTGCTGCCATCGGTGGGCCGGATCGCGGGCGGTGAGGTGCTGTTTGAGGGCCAGGATCTGCTGCAGCTGTCCGGGCGGGCGTGGCGGAAGCTGCGCTGGCGGCGCATGTCGTTCATCCCACAAACTGCCATGAACGCGCTGGACCCGGTGCAGCGGCTGGGCACGCAAATGGCGGAAGTTTTGATCGACCGCGGCGGTTTCGGTCGCGCGGCGGCAGCGGCACGCGCGGCAGCGCTGTTCCACCTCGTGGGCGTCGACCCCGGCCGGCTGTCCGACTACCCGCATCAGTTCAGCGGCGGCATGCGGCAGCGCGCCTCCATCGCACTCGCGCTCGCGCTGGAGCCCAGCCTCGTTATCGCTGACGAACCCGTGACGGCGCTGGATGTGATCGTGCAGCGCCAGGTGCTGGACGTGCTGCGGGACCTGCAACAGCGGCTCGGCTTGGCAATGATCCTGGTGACGCATGACATGGCCGTCGTGGCCTACGCATGCGACCGTGTGGCGGTGATGTATGCGGGGCAGATCGTCGAGGCGGGACCGGTGGCGGCGGTGCTGGAGCGACCGCTGCACCCCTACACCATGGGGCTGACCCACGCCTTCCCCGACGTGCATGACAACGCGATGCGGCTGGTGCCGATCGCGGGCGCGCCACCCTCGTTGATCGATCCGCCGGCCGGCTGTCGGTTCGCGCCGCGCTGTCCGTTCGCCGATGTGCGCTGCGTGGGCGAACCGCCGCCCTACCGATTACTGGGCACCGATCACCGCGTGGCGTGCTGGCATGCGGAAGAGGCGGACGGCCTGCGCGACCGTGCCGCCGACCCCGCGACATGGGCCCAAATACTTGGGGCCCAAGTACTGGGGGCTCAAGTACTGGGGGCTCAAATACCGGGGGCGCATATTCCAGGGGCGCGTGTACCGGGATGACGGCGCTGCTGCAGGCGGACGGGCTGACCAAAACCTTCAACCGGCGGGGCGGGACGGTGCATGCCGTGTCGGATGTCAGCCTGTCGGTCGGGGCTGGGGAGGCGCTGGGCATCGTCGGTGAAAGCGGCTGCGGTAAGACCACGACCGCCCGCATGTTGCTCCGGCTGGAGGAGCCGGGCGCCGGCCGTGTCTGGTTTGACGGCACCGACATTACCGCCCTGCATGGCCGTGCGCTGCGTCCGTTCCGCGCGCGGGCGCAGTTGGTGTTTCAAAATCCGTTTGAGGCGTTGAACCCCCGCTTCGCCATCCGTCGCTCGCTGCAGGAGCCGCTACGCAACTTCGGCGTACCCGCGCCAGAGCACCGCGCGCGCATCGACGCCGTGCTGGAACGTGTCCGTCTGACGCCGCCCGCCGCATGGCTCGACCGTAAACCGCACGAATTGTCGGGCGGGCAACTGCAACGTGTTGTGCTGGCGCGGGCGTTGATCTGCGGCCCGGCGCTGATTGTGGCCGATGAGCCCGTATCGATGCTGGACGTATCGGTGCGTGCCGGCATCCTGAACGTGCTGCGCGAGGCGCGGGATGCCCTCGGCCTCGCGGCGATCTACATCAGTCACGATTTGGCACTGATCCGTTATGTATGCGAGCGGACGATGGTCATGTACCTGGGCCGGGTGGTCGAGGAGGGGGCGACTGCTGACCTGATCGCGGCGCCGGCCCATCCCTATACCCGGGCGCTGGTGGCCGCGGTGCCGGTGGCGCGGGTGGATCAGGACCGCGCGCCGCTGCCGGTCCGCGGCAACTTGTCCGACGCGCCGCCGCCGGGTGCTGGGTGCCAGTTCCGCAACCGCTGCCCGGACGCGTTCGCCCGCTGCTGCGCCGAGACGCCGATCCTGCGTGCCGTGGCGCCCGGCCGCCGCGCCGCTTGCCATTTGGGAGATCGCATTTGATGTCACGCCCCATAACCACACCCCCCATGACCAGTCGGGCCGACCCCGTAACGCTTGAGATTATTCGCGGGGCCATTCGCGCCGCGCAAAGCGAGATGGAGGCGCTGTTGGAGCGGACCGCCATCTCCGCTTTCATTCGGGAGAAAAAGGACTTTTACACGGCGCTGTTCGACAGCCAGGGCGTGATGGCCATCGGCTCCAACGTGCCGATTTTCGGAGACATCTGCGGCCCGGTATTCGAGCGCTTCCCGATCGACACGATCGCGGAGGGCGACCTGTTTTGGTACAATGACTGCTACGCCAGCCGGGGCGCGGTGTCCCATTCCAACGACCAGGTTTTCTTAGCACCCGTCTTCCATGGCGGTCAGCGCTGCGCGTTTGTCATGGGGTGGGCGCATTTCTCCGACATTGGTGGGCTTCGGCCGGGATCGATCTCACCAGACGCCACAGATATTTTCCAGGAAGGGATCATCATCCCTCCCACCAAGCTGATCGACCGCGGCGTCACGAACCAGGCCGCACTCGACATCTTCCATCGCAACTCCCGCTATCCCGCGACCAGCCAGGGCGACACGCGGGCGCTGATGGCAAGCGTCGGCCTGGGCGTGCGGCGCATGGCCGAAATCGTGGATCGGTTCGGAGCGCCCTGCCTGGCGGACGCGCTGGCGCAGTTGCTTGCCCGAACGGAGGCGCTGGTGCGGCGGCGGCTACGGGAGACGTTCCCCGTCGGCACGCACCGTTTCACCGATGCAATCGACAGCGATGGCCATGGTACCGGGCCCGTCCACATCCGCGTCGCCCTGACGCGCACGCCCGACGACCGGTTCATCTTCGACGCGAGTGCCACGGACGATCAAACGCCGGGTCCGGTCAACTACCTCATGAATCGCGACGTGCCGGGCACGGCGTTTGCGCTCTATTTCCTGGGTGGTGATCCGTCACAAGTGTGCAATGCCGGCGGGGCCCGGGCGTTTGACGAGGTGATCCTGCGGGAGGGGTCGTTGCTGCGCCCGCGCTTTCCCGCGCCGCTCGGTATGCGCGGCATGACGATGATGCGCATGCTGGCAGCGCTGAACGGCCTGATGAACGTGGCCGGCAGCCCGGCGCCAGCGTCCCACGCCGCGTATGTGATCCTGCTGATCCGCGGCCTGACGGATGGCAAGCCGTTTCTACTGTCGGACGGGCTCGGTGTCGGGTACGGCGCGCGGCCCGATGCCGACGGGATCGACGCCGTCTATTTCGTGGCACAGGAAAACTACCCGGTGGAGTTCCTTGAGCTCAGTTACCCGGTGCGGCTGGTGCGCTACGGCATTCATCGGGACAGCGGCGGCCCGGGTGCGTTTCGGGGCGGCTGCGGCATTGTGCGCGAGTACGAGATTCTGGCCCAGCAGAGCACGCTCGCGGTACGGATCGACTCCGTCGTGAACCCGCCCTGGGGCACGGAGGGCGGACAGTCCGGCGGCGCACCCACCGCCACGGTGAACCCGGGCCGCGACAGCGCGCGAGTACTGCGGCCGTTGTCAGACGGTAACGCATTGATGCAAGGCGATGTGCTGCGGATCGAAACCGGCGGGGGTGGCGGCCGGGGCCACCCATACGATCGGCCGGCCACGCTGGTGCTGCGTGATGTGGCGGAGGGGTATGTATCGGTCGGCGCCGCCCAGGGCTACTATGGCGTTGTGATCGAACACGGCGCGGTGGATGTGGGTGCGACCGCCGCCATCCGCGCCGACCGTCCGGCCACCCGCGCATTCCATCGGCGGGAGTATGTCGATGGCTTCGCCTGACGATCGCCCCTACGCCATCGCCATCGACATCGGTGGCACATTTACCGATGTGATGCTGCAGGACGCGCGCACCGGCCGGGCCTGGCGCGCCAAGACGCCGAGCCATCCGCCCGACCCGAGCGTCGCGTTTATCGCCGGCCTGCACCAGGTGTTAGCGCTGGCCGGGGTGCTGCCTGCCGCCGTGGGACGGGTGCTGCATGGCACGACGGTCGCGACCAACCTGATCCTGGAGGATAAAGGGGCCATGACCGCGCTGGTGACGACGGCGGGGTTCCGGCACGTGCTGGATATCGGGCGGCAGGACATTCCACGCCGGGCCAACTTGTACGCCTGGCGCAAACCGCGCCGCCCGGTGCCGGCGTCCCGCGTGTTCGAGGTGACGGAGCGGATCATCGCCGGCGGTGACGTGCTGATCCCCCTCGATGAGGCCAGTGTGATGGCGGCTGCCGATGCGTGCCGGCGGCTGGGTGTGCGCGCCGTTGCCGTCTGTCTGCTGCACAGCTTTGCCAATGCCACCCATGAGCGCCGGGTGGCAGCGATGCTCCAGGCCGCACTGCCGGGTGTGGCGGTCACGGCGTCGGTCGACGTGTTACCCGTGGTGCGGGAGTACGAGCGTAGCCTAGCCACGATTCTCAATGCGTCGGTCATGCCAGCCGTCGCCACCTATGTCGGACGGCTGGCGGATCGGCTGACGGAGGCTGGGATCACCGCGCCGTTGCTGCTGATGCAGAGCAATGGTGGGGTGGCCGGTGTGGGGACGATCCGCCGCGCGCCGGCCGTAACCGCGCTGTCCGGCCCGGCTGCGGGCGTGGTGGGGGCGCGCGTGGCGGCCCGGGCGGCAGGCGTTCACGACCTGATCACCGTCGATATCGGTGGTACCAGCGCGGATATTTGCCTCATTCATCAGGGCCGGATTGGGCTCACGCAGCAGGGGCGGGTAGGCGACTGGCCGTTGCCGCTGCCCATGGTGGACATGGTGACCGTGGGCGCCGGCGGCGGGTCGATCGCGCGGATTACGGACGGTGTGCTGACTGTGGGCCCGGCCAGCGCGGGGGCGGATCCGGGCCCGGCCTGCTACGGGCGGGGTGGCACGGCAGCGACGGTCACGGACGCGCACGTCGTGCTGGGCCACCTGCCGCCGTCACTGCTGGGCGGGCGCATGCAGCTCGACCCGGAAGTGGCGGCGGCCGCCATTCAGCGGGAGCTTGCCGGGCCGCTTGGGCTCGGTCTGCATGGTGCAGCGCGCGGCATTCTGGCCATTGCCGACAGCAACATGGTGGGTGCGATCCGCGTGGTGTCAGTGGAGCGGGGGCATGATCCGCGCGCATTCGTGCTGGTGGCGTTCGGGGGCGCCGGGCCGCTGCACGGGACGGCGCTGGCAGAGCTGCTGGGCATTGTAACCGTCCTAATCCCGCCAGCGCCGGGCGTGCTGTGCGCGGAGGGGTTGCTGGCGGCCGACCTGAAGGGCGAGTTCCATCGCACGTTGAAGCGGGCGGGCACGCCGGATGAGGCGGCGGTGAATGCGGTCGCGGCGGAACTACAGCACGAGGCGACGGCGTGGCTGGCGGCGGAGCAGGTGGCCGATGCGGACCGGGAGCACCGCACCATGGCGCTGATGCGGTACGAGGGTCAGGGCGGCGAGCTCGCCGTCGCGTGGACCGGGACGATCGCTGCCGCCACCGA
>JAYVTX010000149.1:0-40623 GCA_043788425.1 Rhodospirillales bacterium | reverse complement strand
TGCGCGGTCCAGGTTTGTACCCAGTCCTATTGGGCCGGGCTGGACCGTCGCGCGATCCTTACCGCAATGCCCGGCAAAACGCCTGTATGCGCGCGCACGCTTCCACCAACGATGCATCATCCGACGCGTAGCTGATCCGCACATACGGGCTCATCCCAAACGCACGGCCATGCACGACCGCCACGTGCTGCTCTGCCAGCAGCGCCAGCGCGAAATCCTCATCTGTATGAAGCGTCGTGCCGGCCGCTGTCACCCGGCCCAAACACCCGGCCACGTTGGGATAGACGTAAAACGCCCCCTCTGGCCGATGGCACTGGATGCCTGGTGCCTGGTTCAGCGCATCGACAACGAGATCGCGCCGGCGACGATAGGCGGCGGCCATAACGCCCACTGCCTCCTGCGGGCCATTTAGCGCCGCCGTGGCCGCCGCCTGCCCAACAGTGGAAACGCCGGCCGCAACCTGGCCCTGCATATTGACCATCGCCGCAATCAACGGCGCCGGACCGGCTGCCCAGCCGATACGCCAGCCGGTCATGGCGTAAGTTTTGGAAACGCCGCTAACGGTCAGGACCCGGTCGGCCAACCGGGGCTCGACAGCCGCCATCGTCGCATGCGGGCCCCCGTCGAACACCAAATGCTCATACATGTCATCGGCCATGACCCACACGTGCGGATGGCCCAACAGCACGGCCGCCAGTTCCCGTAACTCGTCTACCGAAAGCGCGGCACCGGTCGGATTATTGGGACTGTTCAGGATCAGCCACTTGGTCCGCGGCGTGATCGCGGCTGCCAAATCCTCGGCCCGCAGCTTGAAGCCATTATTTTGCGGGCAGTTCACAATTACCGGTACGCCGCCGACCACGCCGGTCATAAGCGGGTAGGCACCCCAATACGGGGCTGGGATAATCACCTCATCCCCATCGTTCAGCGTTGCCATCAGCGCGTTGAACAACACACCCTTTCCACCGTTACTGACCATGATCTGGTCCAGCCGGTAGTCGATCCCGTTATCGCGCAACAGCTTTCGTTGGATCGCGGCCTTTAGCGCGGGGGTGCCGTCTTGCGGCGGGTACTTTGTATCCCCAATCAGCGCCGCCTGATGCGCTGCCTCGATCGCATGGGCTGGGCTGTCGAAATCCGGCTCGCCGATCGTCAGCGCGATCACCGGTACCCCCTGCGCCCGCAACGCCCTGGCCTTGATCGTCATCGCGACTGTGGCCGCCGGGGGGGCGCGGCTGAGGCGGTCGGCGAGGTCAGGCATCAGCGAAGGCGAGGGGCTTGCCCCCCCACCCCATTGGGGCCGCGGGCCCCAAACCCCGTCCATTGGACCACCCATAACGCGAGTAAACCCAATGAAGGATTGCAAAGGTACTGCCTTTGCCGGGGTCCAGGGGCAGAGCCCTTGGTCTTACCTTAATCAAGCTACGTCAGGCCTTCACAGAAATGCTGGATCCGCTCGCAAGCCCGGCGCAGGCTATCCGTGTCGGTCGCGTAGCTGATCCGCATGTGGCCGGGGTACATAAATGCCGATCCGTGTACGGCGGCCACGCCCTCCTCCTCCAGCAACGCGATGACGAAATCCTCGTCCGTGTCGATCCGCTTACCGCCAGCTGAAACCTTGCCGATTGCGCCATGGACGGACGGGAACACGTAGAATGCCCCCTCTGGCGTGTGGCAATGTACGCCCGGCGCCTGGTTCAGCATGGCCACGACCATGTCGCGCCGGCCCTGGTAGGTCTCGATCATGGTGCCGATGAAGTCCTGCGGGCCATTTAGCGCCTCAACCGCGGCCGCCTGGCTAATGCTACTAGTGTTGCTGGTGCTTTGCGATTGCAACTTGTCCATTGCTTTGATCAATGCCTTCGGTGCGCCCGCAAAGCCGATCCGCCAGCCGGTCATGGCGTAGGCCTTGCTGCATCCGTTCATCGTGACCGTCCGCTCGCGCAGCCGCGGTTCGACCTCGACCAGTGTTGCAAACTTGAAATCGCCGTAGACAAGCTTTTCATAGATATCGTCCGTAAAAATCCAGACGTGTGGGTGCTTCAACAGCACCGCAGCCAGTGCCCGCAATTCGTCGGCCGAGTATGCGGCGCCCGTCGGGTTGTTGGGGCTGTTTAGCATCACCCATTTTGTCCGCGGCGTGATGGCCGCCTCCAGGTCGTCCGCGCGAAGCTTGAACCCATTGTTTTGGCCGCAGGGCACGAATACCGGCGTGCCGTCGGCCAGCGCCACGATATCGGGGTAGCTGACCCAGCACGGCGTCGGGATTATCGCCTCATCCCCCGCATTCATCGTCGCGACCATGGCATTGAAGATCACCTGCTTACCGCCGGTCGACACGATGATCTCGTCTGGCGCGTAATCGAGGTTACTGTCCCGCTTGAACTTGGCCGATACCGCCTGGCGCAAGGCCAACGTACCCGCAACGTCGGTGTACTTAGTTTCACCATTTTTAATGGCCCGGATGGCGGCTTCCTGCACATTCTCCGGCGTCGGGAAATCCGGCTCCCCGGCCGACAGGCTGATCACGTCCCGTCCGGCCGCTTTCAGCGCACGCGCTTTGGTCGAGATGGCGATGGTCTGGCTCGGTGAAATCCGGTCCAGGCGCGCGGCGGTCAGGGACATGGGAGAGCTTTCAGCGTGTTTGATCACCAGCGACGGTAGAACGCAGTCCAACGCGGGGCAACATAGCGCCGGTAGGATTAGGGCAAACCTAACACCTCTATTCCGGTCGCAAGGGCCGCCCGGCGCAGCTCCACGTCGAGCGATGCCAGCGGCAACCGCCGTCGCAACGCTAGTTCGAGATACGCAGCGTCGTAAACGGTAAGCCTGTGTTCTGACGCAAGGTCGGCCGTGCCGGTCCATGCTTGGCCCGCCGTTTCAAGATCGAGCCAAACCGGTAACGCATGTAGAAACCCGGCGAGCTTCACCCGCTGGGCCGGTTCTATTCGCTTGCGACGCTCGGCTGACGTCAGCCCGTTCATGGCTTCCAGCGGCCACAGGCCAGGGGCACCAGCGCCGGTTTCCGTCAGCCGGTCGAGCAGGGAAATGATGGTGGGCGTATGCTCGTCCTCGAAGCACCAGGCGAGTGCGACCGAGTTATCGAGGATGAAGCTCAATCTCGCCCGTCCTCAACAAGCTCCTTGATCGTCACGCCTCCGAGTCTGGCTCCGCGACTTGCGTCCAGCAGGCCATCTGCGTTCTGTCGCGCTTTGACCTTATCAAAAGACGGCGTTGCGGAAACCAGCTTGGCTACGGGAATGCCACGTCGCGTAATCGTAACCTCGACCCCCCGTGAAACCTCTTCGATCAGGGCACTCAAATTGTTCTTGGCGTCGACGGTTGTGACACGCATTGAGTCTGTCCTAGCTACATAGCTATAGCGCCATATAGTCGCCGAGAAGCCCTGTTTACAAGCAGTTTGTGGGGATGCGGGCTGACGATCGCGGGTTACAGCGTGACCCGGCCACGCCGCTGCAAAACCCACGCCCCACCCAACGCCACCGTCACGACACCCAAAATAACGGTCGCCAAAGCATTCAACTCCGGCGTGACCCCCAGCCGTAACGCCGAAAACACCACCATCGGCAGCGTACTCGCGCCCGGGCCCGACACGAATGTCGCCACCACCAGATCGTCCAGCGACAGCGTGAACGCCAGCAGCCAACCCGACACGATCGCGGGGGCCAGCAGCGGTGCCGTCACGAACCAAAACGCTTTCCAAGGCGACGCGCCTAGGTCCATGGCCGCCTGCTCCAGCTCCGTTCCGGCGTCAGCCAGTCGCGCCTCGATTACGACGGCCACATACGCCAGACTTACGGAGATATGGGCCAGCGTGATCGTCAGCGCGCCACGCCCGGCGGGCCAGCCGACCCATTCTTCCAGCTGCACGAACAGCAACAGCAACGACAATCCGACCAGCACGTCCGGCAGTACCAGGCGCGCGGCGATCAGGCCGCCAAATACGCCCCGCCCGGCAAACGCGCCAAACCGCGCCAGCGCCAGCCCGGCCAACGTGCCGAGGACAGCCGCTCCCGTTGCAGACAGCGCCGCGATGCGCAAACTTAGCCACGCCGCACCAATCAGCTTGTCGTTTGCCCACAGCGCCGCGTACCAGCGCCAGCTAAATCCGGTCAGCACTGTCGTCAGCCGCGATGGGTTAAAGCTGGTGGCAACCAGCAAGATCACCGGCACGTATAAAAACGCATAGCCCAGGATAAGCCAGGAATTCAGGCCCCGCCTCATGCCGTGCCACGCCGGAACCACAGGATCGGGCCGAGCAACGCGGCCAGTAGCGCGGTGGCCAATGCAGCCGCCATGGGCCAATCGCGATTGGTAAAAAACTCGTTCCACAATGCCCGGCCCAGCGTTTGTGCACCCGGGCCGCCCAGCAGTTCGGGGATTACGTACTCGCCCATTGCTGGAATGAACACGAGTGCCAGCCCGGCCACGACACCCGGCCACGATAGCGGCCAGGTTACAGTGCGGAACACGGTCCATGGGTTCGCACCCAGGTCGGCGGCTGCGTCCTCGATGGCCGGGTCACGTTTGGACAGGCGGGCGTATAACGGCAGGATCATGAAGGGCAGGTAGGCGTAGGTCACGCCGATCGCCATTGCCCAGCGGGTGTACAGTAGATGCGGGGCGCCCAGCCCTACCAGCCCCAGCGCCGCGTCCAACCAACCGTCATCACGCAACAGGCCGATCCAGGCGGTGATGCGCAGTAGGAAACCGGTCCAGAACGGCAGCATGACCAGCAACAGCAGCACGCTCCGCCACCGCTCTGGCGCGCGCGCGATTGCTAGCGCCATGGGATAGCCGATCAGCAGGCATAACGCCGACGCGACCGACGCCAGCGCAAATGATTGCAGGGCGGCGCTGCCGTAATAAAAATCCTCGATCAGCACGGCGTAGTTCGCCCCGTCCGGATCGTGCAGCAGCGGCGTGTAGGGCGGTACCCCAGCGATTGAGGTACTGAACCCCAACGCCATCACGATCGCCATTGGTGCCGCGACAAACAGCAGCAACCACGCCCAGACCGGCGCCAGCACCAACGCCCGGTTCATGACGGCAGCAGGATGCACGCCTCGGCCGGCCACGACACCTGGACAGCCGAACCCAGTGGCAACGGCGCGCCCAACCCGGCCACCAGTGGCGTCGACACCAGTAGCGCCGGCCCGCCCGGGACTTGTACTAGATGCTCGATCGCCGCGCCCCGGTACGCGCTGCGGACCACAACACCCGCAACGGCGTTGGCGTGTGCCCGCCCGATCGACAGGCGTTCTGGCCTTAGTGCTACATGCAGCGGCCCGAACGGGGCAGGGGGGGCCTGCACAGGGCCAATCCCATCGATCGACAGCCCGGCCGGCCCCGACATTGCCGGCAGGATGTTGGCGGCACCCATGAATGCGGCGACATATCGCGTCGCGGGCTGTTCGTAGATCTCAGCCGGCGTGCCAACCTGAACCAGCCGCCCCTCATGCAGCAGGCCGATGCGGGTGGCGATGGCCAGCGCCTCATCCTGATCGTGCGTGACCAACACGAACGTGGTGCCCGTTTCGGCCTGTACGCGCAGCAGTTCCTGCCGGGTCTGCTCACGCAGGTTACGATCCAGCGCGCTGAGCGGTTCGTCGAGCAGCAGCAGCCGAGGGCGGGGTGCCAGGGCCCGGGCCAGGGCGACACGCTGGCGTTGACCACCCGAAAGGGCGTCCGGGCGGCGGTTGGCCATATCGGGCAGCCGCACCAGTTCCAGCAACGCGCCAACCCGGCGCGTGATTTCGTCCGCCGCGACACCCTGCCGGCGTAGGCCGAAGCCCACGTTATCGGCCACACTCATATGCGGAAACAGCGCATAGGATTGGAACGTCGTATTCACCGGGCGCCGATGGGGGGGCAGGTGGGTGATGTCCTGCCCGCCCAGCATGATCCGCCCGGCACTGGCCGTCGCAAATCCGCCCAGCGCCCGCAGCAGCGTCGTCTTGCCGCTGCCGGACCCGCCCAGCAGCACAAACATCTCACCCCGGCCGATCTGCAGGTCTAACGCATCGAGCGCCACTGCCCGGCCATAGCGCACAACCAGGCCCTGGACGTCGACTTCGTATGTCAAACTCCGGTCGTCGTCGGGTGTATCAGGATCCGGCCTTAAACCGCGCCCACATCCGGGTCCGTGCCCGGTCGGCGGTCTGTGACGCCGCACGGGCGGTGAAGAACCGCTTTTCCGTCGCGTCCGGAAACACATTCGGGTCGGCCTGAATGTCGGCAGCAATCAAGGCGCGGCTAGCAGGTACGGCATTCGGGTATCGGACCTGGTTCGTGATGGCCGCCATGACGTCCGGTTGCAGCAGGAAATTGATGAATTGCTGCGCCTCCGCCGGGTGGGGCGCGTCGGCAGGAATGGCAAGCATGTCGAACGTTAGCTGCGCGAACTCCTTCGGCGCCACATACCGCACCTCCGCCTGGCTCGCTTCCTTGGCGCGGACACTGGCCTGGATCACGTCGCCGGAATAGCTCATCACAACGCAGGTCTGGCCGGCAGCCAGCGCCTCCACCGCGCCGCCGCTGGAGAAGTTACGGATATACGGCCGGATGCTCATAAGCACCTTTTCCACGTCCGCCAAATCCTTCGCGTCGCTGCTTTCCGGATTGCGGCCCAGATAGCGCAGCACGCTTGGAATAGTGTCGATCGCACTATCCATGAGTGTGATGCCGCACGGGGCCAGCTTCTTCGCCTGCTCCGGCTTGAACAGCAAATCCCAGCTTTCCATCGGTGCGGACGCATTCAGCGCGCGTATCTTGTCCGGCAACAGCCCGAGCCCGACCGTGCCCCACAAATAAATAGCGCCATACTTGTTGCCCGGGTCGCTGGCGGCCACGCGCTGCATCAACACCGGATCGAGGTTCGACCAATGCGGGATCGCTGCCCGGTCAAGCGGACGTAGCGCCTTGGCCGCGATCAGCCGGCTAAACGTCGGCTCGTTCGTCGGCACCACCACGTCGTATCCGGACTTGCCGGCCAGCAGCTTGCCCTCAAGCGTTTCGAGGCTGTCATAGACGTCGTACCGGACGGCGATGCCGGTTTCAGCAGTGAAGCGCTCGATCACCTTGGGATCGATGTAGTCCGTCCAGTTATAGACGTTGACCACCTTCTGTGCGTGCGCGGCCCCTGCCACCAGCAATAGGCCAATCGCCCCAATCCGACCGAACCAACCCATCAGACCGCCTCCTGCAACCGCACAAACCGTATCGGGTGTGGGCAGATTTTAAAAGATGGCACGTTATGCAACATAGTAAGCTCGCCCGTTCCGGAGGGTCACGCCATGCGGCAAACAGATCATGCAACGGACACTGTGCTGCGCCGCCGTAAGCTGACGATCCACGACTATTACCGCATGGGCGACGCGGGGATCATCGGGGAACATGAGCGGGTCGAGCTGATCGACGGGGAGGTGATCGACATGGTGCCAATCGGATCGGACCATATCGGCTCGGTAAACGGCCTGACCGAGATGCTTGTGACAGCGACGGTGGGGCGGGCCATCATTTCCGTTCAGAACCCAGTCGTGCTGGATGAGTATAACGAAGCCGAGCCGGACTTCGCCGTGCTACGCTTCCCCGAGGATCGATACCGCGACGCCAAGCCCGGGCCAGCAGACATCTTGCTATTAATCGAGGTCGCAAAAAGTTCTGTCCGCTACGACCGCACGGTGAAGGTACCGCTGTATGCCCGCGCTGGCATTGCCAAGTTTTGGATCGCCGATATAACCAGGCGCGTGTCGGAGATGTACAGCGCACCTGAGGGTGGGGGCTACCGCACCAGTAAGACATACGGACCCACCGATACCGTCGCGCTGTCAGAGCTGCCGGACGTGCGTGTTGCACTGTCGCTCGTGTTCAGCTGACCTACTCCGGATAAGCCTGCTCCCATCCGCCGCCCAGCGCCTTGTACAGCGCGACAAGGTTTTCACTGACGATCGCCTGACTGTCCGCCTGCTGCTGCTCGGCCGCCAGCACCGTTCGTTGGGCTGTGAGTACTTCCAAAAAGTCGGACACGCCCTGCCGGTACCGCGACTGCGCCAGGCCTAGTGCGCGCCGGGCCTGCGCCACCTGCGCCCGTAGAAATCCCTGGCGGCGCTGTTCGGCGTTGTAGGCAATCAGCGCGTTATCGACATCCGTGAAGGCCTGCAGCACTACCCGCTGATACTGGATGGCAGCCTCCTGCTGCTGCGCCTCTCGCAGTTCGACCATGCGGCGGATCCGCCCGCCCTCGAAAATGGGGATGCTCAGGCTGGGGCCAAACGCATAGGCGGCGGACGCCACGCTGAACAACGATTTCAATTGCGTCGACTGCAAAGATACTCTGCCCGATAGTGTGATTCGCGGGTAAAACTCGGCCTCCGCCACGCCGATATCGGCCGTCGCCGCATGCAACTGCGCCTCTGCCTGCCGGATATCCGGGCGCCGTCGCGCTAGTTCGGAGGGTAGGCCCACGGGCACGGTGGGCGGTACGGGTGGTACGGGTCGCGGGGGTGATAGCTCCGACGACAGCGCGGCAGGCGGCATCGCCAGTAGCAGGCCGATCGCGTTGATACCCTGCGCTTCCTGCTGTTCAAGCGCCGGCAGGGTCGCGGCCGTCGCCTCTTGCTGCGCAAGCGCGCTGGCGACGTCGAGGTCGGTGGCCAGCCCGCCCCGGCTACGCGCATCGGTTAAATACGCACTTTCTTTCGCGGTCGCCAAATTGGCACGGCCGATCGCGAGTTGCGCCTGGGTGTTGCGAAGCTGCAGATAACTGCGCGCGATTTCTGCGGTGGTGGAGATCAGGGCAGACCGCCGCGCCTCGTTCGAGGCCACCAGCGATGCGTCCGCACTTTCGATCGACCGGCGCACCCGGCCCCAAAGGTCAAGTTCGTAGGATGCATCCAGCCCGCCCTGGAACAGGTCGAACGGGGGAATGCTGCGGCTGGTGGGGAACGCACCCCCTTGCGCACCGCCCAATCCGTTCGCCGCCGTGCCCGGCTCCCCACCCCCGCCCGCACCGCCGCCCCCGCCGCTAAAAATGCTGGTGGCACCGTTCCGGCTCAGGCGCTGGCGGGTGGCGCTGCTGTTGCCGTTCAGCTGCGGGAACTCGGCCGCGGCACCCACACCACGCTGGGCCCGGGCCTGCGCGACCCGGGCAGTCGCGCTGCGAACATCGAGGTTGGCGGCTGCCGCACGCTCGATCAGGCCGGTCAGCACCGGGTCGTGAAACGCGTTCCACCACGCCGTGTCGACGGGCGCTGGCACAGGCTCGCTCGCAACCTTGGGCGCCGGGCGTTTGGACCCGAACCAGCTGCTGGGTGACCACATGGGGGCGCGTTCATTGTCCGGCCCAACGGTGCAACCGGTAACCGCGACTGTAACCAGCACGGCGCGCCACACATTAATGCCCACCAGCCGCTGCTCCCTTTTGTACGTTCGGCAGGAACAGAGCCAATGGCGCCACCGCCAGCGCCGTAAAAGACAGGATCGTGAATACATCCAGGTAGCTGAGCATCGTCGCCTGCTCCCGCACCGCCTGCGCGATCTGTCCGAGCGGCACGCCCCAGCCATAGCCGTTATAGGGCGTGACATGCTCTGAAAGCCGCGCGGTGTGGAATTGGCTGCGCCACGCAAGCTCCGTCGTTGCTACCGACACACCCCAACTGCCACCAAGATTTCGCATCAGGTTGATGATCGCACTCGCATCCGGGTTCTTACCCGGCGGCACACCCGTGAACTGCACCGCGCTGAGTGGGATGAAGATGAACGGCAGCCAGATCACCTGGATCACCCGCGACAGCGACGCGTTATAGAACGAGATGTTGAGGTTGAGGCTCGCCGCATAGTGCAGCGCACCAGCCGTGCCACACAGTGCGGCGAATACCAGCCACCGCGGCTGGATCAGCTTGCCCGTTATTATTCCGGCCGCTGGCATGATGAACAGGGTCAAGAACCCGCCAACGGCCAGGGTCATCCCAGCCGTTGTTGCATCGTAATGCAGCAACTCCTGCGTCAATTGCGGCAGCAACTGCGTCGTGCTGACGATGATAAAGCCGAACATGAACATGATCACGCAGCTGATGCTGAACGCCCGCGCCCGTAGCAGCCGCAGGTTCATGACCGGGTTGTCGACCACCAGTTCCCACACGACCAGCACGGCCAGCGACACGACGCAGGTGACAGTCAGGATCATGATAAGCGGCGACGAGAAGCCGTCTTCCCGTTCGAACCGGTCTAGGACAATCTGCAATGCGCCGAAGCCGAGCACGATCAACAGAAAGCCGACATAGTCGATTTTCAGCCCCTTCGCGAGCAGCGCCTGCCGCTCCTGCTTCACGAGCGGACTGTCGTAGACAAACAGCCAGGTCAACGCGAGCGACGCCAGCCCGACTGGCAGGTTGATCAGGAATACCCAGTGCCAGGAGAAACTATCGGTCAGCCACCCGCCCAGCACGGGGCCGATCGCGGGTGCGGTAACGATCGTAAAACCATACAGGCTGAACGCCAGCGCCCGCTGTTTTGGCGTGAAACTATCGGCAAAGATGCTTTGTTCCGTGGGTGCCAGACCGCCGCCGCCGACCCCCTGCAATACGCGAAACAGCAGCATCATCGGCAGGCTGGTCGCGAACGCACACGCGACCGAGCTTGCGGTAAACAGCCCCACGCAAATCATGTAAAAACGCTTGCGACCAACAACGTTCGACAGCCAGCCGCTGATCGGCAGGATAATCGCGTTGCTCACCAAATAGCTGGTGATGATGTACGTACTCTCATCCTGACTGGCCGCGAGCGAGCCGGCGATGTGACGCAGCGCCACATTGGCGATGGTGGTGTCCAGCACCTCCATAAACGTTGCGATCGACACAATGACTGCCAGCAACCAGGGCGAGTTCGGCCCAGCCGCAGACCGCGGCAGGTCCGGGTTGGCCGACACGGTTATCGCACCGTGACGCGTGGTGAAACTGATAGACCCGGAAACAGCCGGCAATTCCGCGCGGTATCATCATCCTTCAGTAAGATTTTGACCGGAACGCGCTGCACGACTTTCACGTAATTCCCTGTCGCGTTTTCGGTCGGCAGGCTGCTGAATACCTGGCCCGACCCGGCCTGAACGCTGTCGACCGTACCACTTAGGTCGTCTGCACAGGCGTCGACCCGCACCCGCACCGGCTGCCCGGGGCGTAGCAGGGCCAGCTGCGTTTCCTTGAAATTGGCTGTGACCCATAGCTGGTTTTGCACGACGGCCAGCAGCGATTGTCCCGGGTTTACGTAATTTCCCAATTGAACGCTACGCCGGGTCACGCGGCCATCGGCGGGTGCGGTTATGCTGGTGTATGACAGTTGCAGTTCCGCGTTGGCGACGCCGACATCGGCCTGGGATACGGTCGCGGCCGTTGCTGCAATGGCTGCCTCCTGCGCTTTGATCTGCGCGCGGGCCGCCTGCACTGCCTGCCGGCTGGCGTCCAGGCGGGCGGTCGCCCCCCGTGTTGTTGCGCCGGCCGTGTCCAACTGCTGTCTGCTAATCGCCTTCGGATCCACGGCACGGTAGCGGGCCAAGTCCGATTGCGCCTGGCCTAAATCCGCTTCCGACACGCGGGCATTGGCAACGGACTGCTCAAAACTCGCCTGCTGCAGCATCAATTGGGCACGGGCCTGATCGAGTTGTGCTGCAGCCTGAACCCGTTGCGCGCGCGCCTGTTCGAGCTTGACCTGGTAATCGCGGGGATCGAGCTGCACCAGCAGTTGTCCAGCCTTCACCGTTTGGTTATCTGCAACCGCAATCTGCGTCACCCGGGCCGAAAGCTGACTTGCAATCTGTGAGATATTACCGTCGATGAAGGCATCATCTGTATTCTCATACTGGCGTGACGATACCCAATACAGCACGGCAGCGACAATTAGGATGGACAGGACTAGTAGTCCGGTCGCCCAGTAAAGGATTTTCTTGCCGCGCGACATCGGCTTTGACTCTTTATTTTCGCCAGGCTCTCCAGCCACTGCCGTTTTCTGCTCGGCAGGTTGCCAGTCCTGGCGCGGAATGCTTGCGGGTGGGTGGGCCCAGTCGACCGGGGGGGTGCCAAGCGGAGCACCATCCAACTTGGATGCGTAGCCGAGTGGTTGCTGATCATTCCGCGGATTCGGGCGGCTACGATCACCATCCATGTTTACCATCCCAGTCTGATAGACGTTGAACCAGCGTAGCCAGGTCCCTCGCATAACTGAACTGTACGGTTCAGTCTTGCAAGTCCCCCCTGTCCTGCCATTGTGTGTGCCATGGAGATGATCGATTCCGCCGCGACGCGTGACAAGCGCACGGTCATCCTGGATAGCGCCGGCGCAGCATTCGCCCGCTACGGGTATGAGGGCGCAAGCATGTCGTCCATTACCCGGGAGGCCGGTGTTTCAAAGGCGACGGTTTACCACCACTTTTCTAGCAAAGCGGCGCTGTTTGGGGCGTATGTCCAGCGTGAGTGCCAACGGTCTCTGGCACCGATATTCCATAACCTTACGCACCATACCGACGCAGAAGCAGCGTTGCGAAACATCGGGTTGCGTATGATTAACTTTTTGTTATCGCCGGTCTGCCTGGCCATAGACCGGGTCGTTGCGTCTGAGGCGGGGGCGTTTCCCGAACTCGCCCAGGCCTATTATGACGCGGGTCCGCGCCAGGGCATCGCCACCATGGCCCAATGGCTGCGGGACCAGGACGATGCCGGGCGGTTGGCGGTGCCGGACGCAGAGTTCGCAGCCGAGCAATTCTTTGCCCTGTGCCAAACCCGCGTGGCCATGCGCTGCCGCCTACGGATGGGGGCGTCGATTGAGCCGGGCACCGTCGAGCGGGTCGTCGACGCGGCAGTAGCCATGTTTCTGAATACCTACGGCCGTCCCGGGTCACTGCGTCCATGAGCGGGCGGGAGCGGGGCTACCATCACGGCAACTTGCGGGAAGCGTTGATCACCGCCGCCCTCGACGCTATCGCGAGTCGCGGCCTTGCTGGCCTGGCGGTGGCGGAGCTCGCCCGCGCCGTCGGTGTCAGTCCCGCCGCACCGTACCGGCATTTCCGCGACCGCAACGCCCTGATTGCGGAAGTGGCGCGCCAGGGCTTTGAACGGCTAACGGATGCGCTAAGCCAGGCAATCGCTAGCGGCCCTGCGCACCCCGTGGCGGCGCTGGAGCGTTGTGGCCGCGCGTACCTTGCCTTTGCCGCGCGGGAGCCGGCCGCCTACGCCGCCATGGCGCAGGGCGGGACCGAGGATGACCCGGCCGTGCAGGCTGCGACCGACGCGGCATTTACCGTCCTGCGTCGTGCCGCCGACGCCGCCTGTGCTTTGGCGCCGCCTCCGCGTCCGCCCGCGCTGATGGTTGCATTGCATATCTGGTCCATGACCCACGGCGTTGCCGGCCTGTTCCTGGGTGCCAACCGCCGCATGCTGCCAATGCCGCCCGAGGACCTGCTGGAGGCTGGGTTGCTGCTGTATTTACAGTCTGTCGGGATTTCTGCGCCGCCACCTTGAACGCTCACCCACGGTCGCCAATGTGATTGCCGTTCACATAACCCACGGAGATCGACGTGAATCAGACCATGACCTTCAATACCCGGCCGCTGTGGTGGATGGGTGCCGTTTTGGGTGGCTTCTGGCTCGCCTGGCCCGTGGGCCTGGCTGTGCTGGGCTACTTGGCTGTAACCGGTAAGTTAGCCGCATTCCGCCGGCAGGCCCCCGGCCAATGGTTCAATGTCCGTAATCAGGCCCAATCATTTGGGGCCCGTACGTTCGGGCCGGGATTCGGCGGCAGCGGTAACGCGGCGTTCGATACCTACCGTGCCGACACGCTGCGCCGGTTGGAGGAAGAGCAGGCCGAGTTCGTGCAGTACCTCGAACGCCTGCGCCAGGCCCGTGACAAGGCCGAGTTCGACCAGTTTATGGCCGATCGCGGCCGCAACCGCGCCCCGGTGCGGGAGCAGGATCAGGCTGCGTAAACAAAGCGCGTAACGTCTGTATACATGCGGCCGGATCGTCAGGGTGGCGAACCGGCCGTATCTTTTTTGGGCCGCGTCACATCCATGCCCGCCATATTCAGTGCCCGCCATATTCCGTCATGCCGTGTGCGCGAGGTCCGCCAAGAACTTTCGCCGCCGCCGCCGCAGCATGTGCCAGGCGACCCGGGCACCCACCGCCGATAGACGCCCCCGGGGCGGTAGGCCCACGGCCTTCAGCATCATACCCATGCTGCGTTCCATATGGCCGAACCGATAGAAGCCCATGGCCTTGCTCATGTAGCCGGCTATGCAGCGCGTGTGGTCGTATGCCATGCCGACCGGCTCGTTCCCGCAATGGAAGGCGAAGGCGAGTTCGTCATCCTCCGTTTCCGTCACCCGGCCCATGGCGATGCGTAGCCGGGTCAAAACGCCAATGTCCTCGCGGCCGAGGTAGCGCTTCATGTGATCGTAAAACAGCTTGAAATGCCGATATTCATCGGCGGCGATTAAGTGGCAGACCTGCCGCAGCACCGGTTCCGTCGAGCTTTCCGACATGGCGGTGTAATAGCTACTGGTCCCAATCTCGACCATACAACGCGCGATCAGTTCACCTGTGCGGGACCCGCGGACCGACCCGTCGACGTCTAATGGGAGCTTGTAGCCATCGCGATAGCGCTGGAATGCGGTCTTAAAGTCCCAGCCAGGGTCGGCCAGCATCGCCCAGCGACCAAGTGCGTCGCCATGCTGCACTTCCTCCAGCGCCCAGCGGTCCGTCGCCTGTTGGAAATCTGGATCGTCGTTGAAGACCCGGCTGAGGTACACCGCATATTCAATGCCATTACGCTCGACCATGGCAGCCGCCTTCACCAGCGGCACCAATTCGGGGTCGACCTGGGATCGATCGAACTGATCCCAAGCGACGTCCTCGATCTGCCAGTGCTTCATACTAAGGTGTACTCGATATCTCAGGCAACGGACGCAACGGCGAAGGCCAGTTCAGGTTGCTGGCCTATGGCGCTTCCGCGGCAAGGATCATGGCGCGGGCGGACTGCATCTGGTCCATAAGGCTATCCAACATGGCGATATCGGTCTTGTCGGCCGCCGCGTAACCAGCCTCTGCCGCAGCAAGGCGGGCGTCGGCTTTGGCGCGGGAAACCTCTGCCACCGGGATTGCCTCATCGGCCAAAACGGTACACCGGTCGGCCGTGACCTCGGCAAAGCCGCCGCTGACGAACAGCCGGGCGGTGGGTTTACCCCCCTCATGCAACACGATCGTGCCACCACGCAGTAGCACGATCATTGGCGCATGACCGGGCAGTACGCCCATATCGCCCTCAGCTGCAGGGATGACGGCCATATCGACCGGCTGCGACAGCAGCAGCTTATCCGGGCTGACGATTTCCAGCAGCGTCGGCATGGCTACGCGCTGACCTTCATGCCCTCGGCCTTTTTCACCGCATCCTCGATCGTGCCAACCATGTAGAAGGCCGCCTCTGGCAGGTGGTCGTACTGGCCGTCGACGATCGCCTTGAAGCTACGGACGGTGTCGGCGATCGGCACAAAGATGCCCGGCGTTCCCGTGAAAACTTCCGCCACGTGGAACGGCTGCGACATGAACCGCTCGATCCTGCGCGCACGGCCCACGACCAGCTTGTCGTCTTCGCTCAGCTCATCCATGCCCAGAATGGCGATGATGTCCTGTAGGCTCTTATAGGTCTGCAACACGCGCTGCACTTCGCGGGCGACCAGGTAATGCTCCTCACCAATGATGCGCGGGTCCATCGCGCGGCTGGTACTGTCCAGCGGATCGACGGCCGGGTAGATGCCCTTTTCACTGATGGCGCGGTTTAGTGTCGTGGTTGCGTCCAAGTGGGCGAACGACGTGGCCGGCGCCGGGTCGGTCAAGTCGTCTGCCGGGACGTAAATCGCCTGTACTGACGTGATGGAACCCTTTTTTGTGCTCGTAATCCGCTCCTGCAATGCGCCCATGTCGGTCGCTAGCGTCGGCTGATAGCCCACGGCGGACGGAATGCGGCCCAGCAGCGCCGAAACCTCGGCACCCGCCTGGGTAAAGCGGAAAATATTATCGACGAAGAACAGCACGTCCTGGCCTTCCTCATCCCGGAAGTATTCGGCCAGTGACAGGCCTGAGAGGGCCACCCGGGCGCGCGCACCGGGCGGCTCGTTCATTTGCCCATACACGAGGGCGACTTTGCTGCCTTCGGTCGTGCCATCACCCAGTTTGATCACGCCGGCGTCGACCATTTCGTGGTACAGATCGTTGCCCTCACGCGTCCGCTCACCGACACCAGCAAACACCGACACGCCACCATGCGCCTTGGCGATATTGTTGATCAGCTCCTGAATCAGCACCGTCTTACCGACGCCGGCACCGCCAAACAGGCCGACTTTGCCGCCCTTCATGTACGGGGCCAGCAGGTCCACGACCTTGATGCCTGTTACCAGGATTTCGGCACTGGTTGCCTGCTCCTCGAATGACGGGGCGGGGCGATGGATCGGGTAGCGCTTCTTCTCACCAACCGGGCCGCGCTCGTCGATCGGCTCACCGATTACGTTCAGGATGCGTCCCAGCGTCTCGGGCCCAACGGGCACGCTAATCGGTGCGCCGGTGTCGATCACCTCGGAACCGCGGACCATGCCCTCGGTGCTGTCCATCGCGATGCAGCGAACGGTCTTTTCGCCCAGCTCCTGCGCCACTTCCAGCACCAGGGTCGTGGTACCGTTCTTTGCATTCAGCGCGTTCTGGATGAACGGTAGCTCCCCTTCAAACTGTACATCCACCACGGCTCCAAGAATCTGCGTGACCCGGCCGACATTGTTCTTTGCCATATGCTCGTTCCTTCCTCAGACCGCTTCAGCGCCGGAGATGATTTCGATCAGCTCCCGCGTGATGTTGGCCTGCCGCGTGCGGTTATAATTCAGTGTCAGCCGGTTAATCATATCACCGGCGTTACGGGTCGCGTTATCCATGGCGGACATGCGCGCCCCCTGTTCGCCGGCCGCGCTCTCGATCAGGGCGCGGAACAGCTGGATGGCCATGTTGCGGGGCAGCAGCGCCCGCAAGATATCTTCTTCGTCCGGCTCAAACTCGTATTGCGCGCCACCGGTCGGTGCGTCGCCTTCTGGTATTGCGAGGGGTATGAGACGCAGCTCGGTCGGGATTTGGCTGATGACGGACTGGAACCGGTTGTACACGATGGTGCAGACGTCGAACTCACCGGCCTCCATCATGGATGTAACGCGGGCTGCAACCTCCGCCGTGTCGCTAAACTCGACCCGCTTCTTGCCGGCAAAGCTGAACTCTCCAACCAGACGGCTAGCGTATTCGCGCTTCAAATAGTCGCGGCCCTTACGACCGACCGTCAGCACGCGGACGGTCTTGCCCTCGCCCTCCAGCCGCTGGATGGCGCCGCGGGCCGCGCGGCCGACGTTGGTATTGAACGCGCCGGCTAGGCCGCGATCGGCCGTAACTACCACCAGCAGATGCACCTGGTCCTTACCCGTTCCCACCAGCATACGCGGCGCGGTCGGGCTGTTTGCGGCACTTCGCGCCAACGCACCCAGCATCCGCTGCATCCGCACTGCATACGGACGCGCTGCTTCGGCCTGCGTCTGCGCACGCTTCAGCTTGCTCGCGGCCACCATCTTCATGGCCGACGTGATCTTACGCGTGGATTTGACGCTATTGATCCGCGCGCGAAGGGCCTTAAGGCTCGCCATTACGCGAACGCTTTGGCATAGCCGTCCATGAACGTCTTCAGCGTCGCCTCCACGTCGGGCTTCATTTCCCGCGTGTCACGAATCGCCTGCAACACGCCGGGCTCTTTTGCTTTCAGCTCGCTCAGCATCCGGCGCTCGAACTCGCCAACCTTGCCAACCGGTATACCGTCTAGATAGCCCTTGGTCCCGGCGTAGAGGGAAATAACCTGCTCCTCAATCGGCATCGGCGAGTATTGCGGCTGCTTCAACAGCTCCGTCAGCCGCGCACCCCGGGCTAGCAGGTTCTGGGTGCTGGCATCGAGGTCTGAGGCGAACTGAGCGAACGCCGCCATCTCCCGATATTGCGCCAACTCTAGCTTGATCGACCCGGCGACCTTCTTCATCGCCTTGATCTGGGCCGACGACCCGACGCGGCTCACGCTCAGACCTACGTTCACCGCCGGGCGGATACCGCGGAAAAATAGCTCCGTCTCCAAGAAAATCTGGCCGTCGGTGATCGAAATCACGTTGGTTGGGATGTATGCGGACACGTCACCCGCCTGTGTCTCGATCACAGGCAACGCGGTCAACGACCCGGCGCCAAACGCATCCGACATCTTCGCCGCACGCTCCAGCAAACGGCTGTGCAGATAGAACACGTCTCCCGGATAGGCCTCGCGGCCCGGCGGGCGGCGCAGCAGCAGCGACATCTGGCGATACGCGACGGCCTGCTTCGACAGATCGTCGTAGCAGATCATGGCGTGCATACTGTTGTCGCGGAAGAACTCGCCCATCGCGCAGCCGGTGTAGGGTGCCAGGAACTGCATTGGGGCCGGGTCGGACGCGGTGGCAGCGACGACGATGGAATATTCCATCGCGCCGTTTTCTTCCAGCGTGCGGACCAACTGCGCAACTGTCGACCGCTTCTGACCGATGGCAACGTAGATGCAGTACAACTTGGCGTTCTCATCCGTGCCGGCGTTGACACCTTTTTGGTTGATGATCGCGTCCAGGATCACAGCTGTCTTGCCCGTCTGCCGGTCGCCGATCACCAGTTCGCGTTGGCCACGACCAATCGGGATCAGCGCATCGATCGCCTTCAAGCCTGTCTGCATCGGCTCATGCACCGACTTACGCGGTATGATACCGGGCGCTTTCACCTCAACCCGGGTGCGCTTCACGTCGGTCAGCGGCCCCTTACCGTCGATCGGCTCACCAAGGCCGTTGACGACCCGCCCCAGCAGGCCGCGGCCCACGGGCACATCCACGATGTCGCCCGTCCGGGTAACGGTGTCGCCCTCACGAATCCGGGTGTCATCGCCGAACACCACGATGCCGACGTTGTCTGTCTCAAGGTTAAGAGCCATGCCCTTGATGCCGGCGCCGGGGAACTCTACCAACTCGCCCGCCATCACGTTCTGTAAGCCGAACACACGGGCAATGCCGTCGCCGACCGACAAGACCTGACCGGTCTCGGCTACATTCTGCTCGGTATCAAAGGCAGCAATCTGCTTCCTCAGGATGTCCGAAATTTCGGCGGGACGGATTTCCATCAGGCGGCACCCTTCATAGCGTATTGTAGTCTCTGCAGCCGAGACTTGAGGCTTGTGTCGTAAAGCCGCGCGCCGACACGCACGACCAGGCCGCCCAGCAGGCTGGGATCGACCTTCTCATTTATATTAACCGTGCCGTAGCCAGCTTCGATCATGCGGGCGCGCAGCTGTTCGCGCTGCACGTCCGTCAGCGGGTGGGCGCTGCTAACGTGCGCTACAACGATACCGCGCTTTTGCGCGACCAGCGACGCAAACCCGGCGACGATAACCCGGAGCGCACCCAAGCGCCGGTTATTGGCAACCACGCCTACAAAATCACGGACCAGCTTGCCAAATCCCTGGCTGAGCAACACGGCATCGGCGGCCAGGCGGGCCTGGTTCACATCGATAAGCGGGCTTTCGATCAGCCGGCGAAAGTCGGGTGTGGTGTCGATCAAGCGGCCCAGCGCTTCCATTTCAAGCACCGTAGCGTCGATCGCGCCGGTCTCGTCTGCCTGGGCGTACAATGCGTTGGCATACCGTTCGGCAAGCCCACTGCTGGATGAGTTTGTGCCAGAGGCCACGCGTTTCCCCGTTTCGATTGGTGCCGACATGCGACGTCGCGATTGATGGCGGGCAGTTAGCATGGGGGTTCCACCAGGGAAAGGGGCGCACTTGTGCCGGGCCGCACCGGTCGGGCAGGTTGGCGCGATGGATCTGACCCTAACCCGGCTGCAGCACGCATATCGTACCGGGGACGCCACGCCCGAACAGGCGATGGCCGCCGCATGCGCCCGCATGGCAGATGACGCGGTCTGGATCACCCGTGTGCCGGTCGCGGCGTTGCTGCAAGCCGCTCGCGACGCCGACATATCTCTGCCGCTGGGTGGCGTGCCGTTTGCAGTGAAGGACAACATCGACGTGGCCGGGCTGCCCACCACCGCGGGGTGCCCGGGCCTGGCCTACACCCCCGACCGCCACGCGCCCGTGGTGCAGCGCCTGGTAGCTGCAGGCGCGATCGTTGTCGGCAAAACCAACATGGACCAGTTGGCGACGGGCCTGGTAGGCGTGCGGTCGCCATACGGGGTGCCGCATAACCCGTTCGACGCGGCGTACGTGCCAGGCGGCAGCAGCTCCGGCTCCGCGGTTGCGGTCGCGTCCGGGTTGGTCAGTTTTGCACTGGGCACCGACACGGCTGGCTCGGGCCGGGTACCAGCGGGGCTGAACAACGTGGTTGGGCTGAAGCCGACCTGCGGATGGATCAGCACCACCGGCGTCGTGCCAGCGTGTCGGTCGCTGGATTGCGTGTCGATTCTGGCGCTGACTGTCCCCGATGCGCGCGCCGTGCTGGACGTGGCCGCCGGGTATGATTCAACCGACCCGTATGCCCGGCAGCCCGCCCCGCGCGGATTCGCGGCGTTGCGCGTCGGCGTGCCGGACCATCCCGAGTTCCTTGGCAACGACGCTGCCGCAATCGCCTACGCCGCCAGTATCGAACGTGCCCGCCGCCTAGGGGCCACCATCATCCCCTTCGACTTTGCTCCTTTTGCCGAGGCGGCGGGCCTGCTCTACGGCCCCTGGGCGGCGGAGCGTGCGGCGGCGCATGGTCATCGGCTCGACCAAGTCCTGCCGGTTATACGCACAATCCTGGCCGGTGGTGCCGCCATTACCGGCCCGGCGTTGTTCGCGGCGCAGCACCAGTTGGCCGCTCTGATCCGTCAAACAGCGGCCGTGTGGCGGCAGATCGATTGCATGATGCTGCCAACGTACCCGAGCGCACCGACACTGCGGCAGGTGGCCGATGACCCGATCGGCACCAATGCGCGGCTGGGCACCTATACGAACTTCGTGAACCTCATGGACTTGGCCGCAATCGCCATACCGGCCGGCTTCCATGCCGGTGGGATGCCGCATGGGATAACGCTCGTCGGCCCGGCCTGGTCCGACCACGCCTTGGCGGCGTTCGGTGCCCGCCTGCATCGTGCGGCCGGGCTGACGCTAGGGGCCACAGGCGCCCCAATGCCGCATGATGGGGTGGAGATTGCAGTCTTCGGCGCGCACTTGACCGGCCAACCGCTAAACACCGACCTGCTCGCCCGCGGGGCCTGGTTCGTGCGTGCCTGCACCACCGCGCCCGCCTACCGCATGCTGCTGCTAGCGGGACCGCAGCCCCGCCCGGCGCTGGTCCGCGATGGTACTGCGGCGCTACCTGGTGAGGTTTGGGCATTGCCCCCCGCCGCACTGGCCGGGTTCATGGCGACTATCGCACCACCACTTGGCTTGGGCACCGTTTTGCTCGAACACGGCCCAGCGCTGGGCTTCATCAGCGAGCCGGTCGTCGGTGAAGACATCACGCCGTTCGGCGGCTGGCGGGGCTGGCGGAATCGCCCCTAATCCGGTTGCATTAACCATTCCGTAAGAATATTGTGACGTTTCTCAATTTGGAGACGTCCTTGTGCGCGCATTGATGCTCCTTGCTGCACTCGTTTGGTGTGGACCGGTTCGGGCCAATCCAGTCCGCCCAGGGTTCGATCAGGCCAGCCTGGCCCGGGCCGATGATAGTGCGTCCGGCGCTGTCGCACTCGGCTTTCAGATGTCGTTCTACGGCCGGCTGTATGACAGCGCATACGTTAGTACTAACGGCGTTCTTAGCTTCGTTGCCCCGCAAACCGACTTCACGCCGTATGGCCTGGGGGCCGGCTATACCGGGCAGCCGATCATCGCCCCGTTTTTTGCCGATGTGGACACGCGCCGGACGACCAGCGGTGTGGTGCATTATGGAACTGGCATCGACGCTGGCCGGCCGGCGTTCGGCGTAACCTGGCCCGGCGTTGGATACTTTCAGCTTGGCGCAGACCGGCTCAATACATTCCAACTCATCCTGACCGGGCGTGCCGACCGCGGCGTGGGCGATTTCGACATCACATTCAACTACGGCGCCATCGGATGGGAGGCAGGCTATGCCAATGGCGGCGTCGACGGCCTAGGCGGAACCACGGCCTCCGTCGGGTGGAACGGGGGCGGGGCGTCGTTTGCAATGGCGGGTTCGCTCGTACCCGGCGCATTCATCGATGGTGGCGCGAACGCCTTGGCGACGCATAGCAATGACGGGACGCCGGGTCAGTTCCGGTTCTCGGTGGCCAATGGCGTGGTGGATGTGCCCGAGCCGGCGTCGATCCTGGTGGTTATCCCAGCATTGCTGGCGCTACAAAAACGATACCGGGTCGACATCCACATCCACGCGTGACCGGGCGGGCACTGGCACCTGGTCCAGCCACGCACGCAGAACTGGCTGAACGGCTACGTCCCGCCGCGCCTTCAGCAACAGCCGCCGCCGGTGCCGTCCGCGTAGGATCGCGAGCGGCGCGGGCGCGGGCCCCAGCACCACCAGCCCATCCCCCCGCGGTGCCGCCCGGCCCAGCGCAGCGGCCAGTGCATCGGCGTCACCGGCCGTATCCGCACTAACGATCAGCGCCGCTAGCCGGCCATAGGGTGGCCAGTGACCCGGCCGGCGCCCCGCAGCCTCCGCCGCCATGAACGCTGCCAGGTCGCCGCCAACCAGCGCCTGCATGACGGGATGCTCGGGGCTGAATGTTTGTAGCAGGACGGTGCCCGGTGCCTCCGCCCGGCCGGCGCGCCCCGCGACCTGGTGCAACAGCTGCACGGTGCGTTCGGCCGCGCGTAAGTCCCCACCGGCCAGGCCGAGGTCGGCATCCACGACCCCAACCAGCGTCAAATGCGGAAAGTGCCAGCCCTTTGCTACGATTTGGGTGCCGATGATCAAATCGACCTCCCGCCGTTCGATCCGGTGGGCGGCGTCGGCGGCGGCGTTGGGGCCGGTCATGGTGTCGCTAGCCATTACCAACCGGCGCGCGTCGGGAAACAGGGCCGTGGCTTCCTCGGTAATGCGCTCTACGCCTGGGCCGATCGGCGTCAGGCTATGGGGTGCGTCGCAGGCGGGGCAGTGTTCGGGAATATCCTCGGTATGCGCGCAGTGGTGGCAAGTCAGCACATGGCGGGCGCGGTGTTCGACCAGCCAGGCCGTGCAGTTCGGGCACTGCATGCGGTGCCCGCAATGGCGGCACAACGTCAGCGGCGCATAGCCCCGGCGGTTCAGGAACAGCATGGCCTGCTCGCCCCGCCCGATGGTGGCCGCGATTGCATCGACCAGCACGGGCGACAGAAACCGGCCCCGGGGCGGCGGGTGTTCGCGCAAATCGATGGCTGCCACCGCCGGCAATTGCGCGCCGCCATGCCGGGCCGTCAGCGTCAGGCGCTGATAGCGCCCGGTTTCGACGTTGCTCAGCGTTTCCAAACTGGGCGTGGCCGATACCAGGATGGCCGGCGCGTCACTCAGCCGTGCGCGGACAACGGCCATGTCGCGGGCGTGGTAGGTAACGCCATCCTCTTGCTTGAACGCCGTCTCATGCTCCTCATCGACAATGATTAGGCCCAGATCCGGGAACGGCAGGAACAGCGCGCTGCGTGCGCCGACAACGACCGGCGCTGCCCCGTCGGCGATGGCGCGCCAGGTCTGCCGCCGGATGCGGGAGGATAGGTCGGAGTGCCAGACGGCCGGTGCGGCGTGGAACCGGGCGGTGCAGCGTTCGAGCCATTGAGCCCCCAACGCGATTTCCGGCAGCAGCACCAGCGCCTGCCGCCCCGCGGCGACGCAGGCGGCGACGGCCTCAAGGTAAACTTCCGTCTTACCCGACCCCGTTACCCCGTCCAGCAGCGTGACACTGAACCCGGTACCGACCGCGTCGCGAAGGGCCTGGGCGGCGCTGGCCTGTTCGGGGCGTAGGGCGGGGCCGGGGCTGGCGATGTCCGGGGCTGCCGGCCGCCACGCGGGCAGGGCCACGCGTTCGACCATGCCTAAATCCACCATGCCGCGGACGACCGCTGTCGATACGTTTGCGACACGGGTCAGGCCCGGCATCGTCAACACCGCACCGGGCGTCAACGTATCCAGCACCCGTTGCCGGCCCGGCGTCAGCTTTCCAGGCACACTCAGCTGGTACGCAGCCGTGGTGGTACCAGGCTGCCGGTACGCAGCCGTGGTGGTATCAGGCTGCCGGTACGCAGCCGTGGGCGCATCGGGCGTCAGCGCGTTAACCCGCAAAGCCATCGCCAGCACGTCGCCAGGAAAGGACAGCGTGTAACCCGCCACCCAGTCGATGAACCGTCGCAATGCCTGGGGCAAAGGGGGCTGGTCCAGCACGGCGGTGATGGACTTCAATTTCGCATCGTCGACGGCCGGGCCGCCGGGGCTGTCCCACACCACACCGACCTCTGCCCGGCGGTTCAGCGGTACCAATACGATATCGCCGGGTGCCGCGTGCTGGTGCGGGCCGATTGCGTAGTCGAATGGCCCGGCGAAGGGGCGCGGCAGCAGCACGGGTAGGCGCGGGGTGGCCCCAGGGCTTGCCAGCAGCCCGGGTAGGCCTAGGCTTGGGCGCGATGGAACGGATCGGCTCATGAACGGGACCACACGCGATGCACATGCGGCGTTGGGCTGGCGTTTGCAATCACATGCCTGACCGCGCCCCCGCCCGGGCAGCGCTGGATGAGGGAGCCGTGACCGCGTTCCTACGCGACAATCCCGGCTGGCTGGCCCGGCAACCTGGACTGTACGCCACCCTCGACCCGCCGCGCCGCGTGCATGGCGACGTGCTGGCCGATCACATGGCTGCCCAACTTGCCGGTGCCCGGCACGAGGTCGAAACCCTCGCGCAACATCGCCGGGTCGCCGATAGCTTCACGGCCCGGGTGCAGGCCGCCGTGTTGGCGTTGATCACAGGCCGTACCGCCGTATTGCCCGAGCTTGCGTCCCTACTCAGCCTAGACAGTGCGCGCATCTGCGCCGAATGCAGTATTCCAGGCACCATCTTGCTCCGGCCCGGCACCGTCCACGCCGTGCTTGGCCGGCGGGAGACCGTGATCGGCGAGGCCCAGCTCGATCCCGCCTTGCATGGGGAGGCTGCTTCACTCGCCCGCTGGCAGGCGCTGGTCCGTCTGCCGGGTGCCACCCCGGCCGTGCTTTCCCTGGCCTGCCGCGATGGGCGCGCACTGGCGGGCGCGTCGGCGGTGTCACTTTGCTTTTTGGGCGCTGCCGTCGCCGCGACAATCCGGTCGGATCCGCCGGCCGGGGTGGACGGAAAGTCAACCGCCCGCTAACCGACAGACCACCAATCACAGTACGAGTTGTCCATGGCCGCCCGAGAAGTATTCCAGGCGCTACTGGCCAGCGCGTACCTTCATACGCTCAGCGTCATTCTGGTGGCGTTCGCGCTGGGGCTGGCGATTGGGTTTGAGCGGCAGTGGCGGCAGCGGACGGCGGGGCTGCGTACGAACGTGCTGGTGGCCGTGGGCGCGGCCGCATTCTCCGACCTTGGCATGCGGCTGTTTGGCGCCGATGGAGCGACGCGCATCATCGCCTACGTCGTCTCCGGCATCGGCTTTTTGGGTGCCGGCGTAATTGTAAAGGATGGCACCAACATCCGCGGCCTCAATACCGCCGCGACGCTGTGGTGCTCGGGCGCGGTCGGCTGCTTCTCCGGCTCCGGTTTGATGGCGGAGGCCATTACCCTCACAGGCGTCGTCCTATCGGGTAACACGCTGCTGCGCCCGCTGGTGAACTGGATCAACCGCCGCCCGATCACGGCGGAGGTGACAGAGGCAGAGTATCGCGTGCACGCTACCTGCCGGCCCGAAAACGTGTCCGCCGTCCGCGACCTGCTGGATACCGAGCTCGATCGGGCCAGCTACCCGGTGCGGGAGGTGGAGACGCTGACCGACACGGATGACCAGGTCGAGCTGGCGGCCATTTTGGTGCCCAACACCGCCGAGGATGCGGAACTGGACGCCGTCATCGCCGCGCTGGTGCGGTCGCCGTTGGTCAAGTCGGCAACCTGGTCGGTCGAGACGCCGTCATAGGTTACGACCTGCCCGCGCGCGCCGCAGCCTCCGCAACGTTGGACGCGATATCGGTTTCGGTCGTGCCGGCTGCTTTCACCGGCGGTGGTGCAACGGGTTTGGACGGGGCCTTTGGTGCGGCCAGGGCCTTGGCCTCGTCATCCTCGCCATACGCCGGAACGGCTGGCGTGTTGGACGGTGTAGCTGGGCGTATGCCGGGCATCGTGTGTCTCCATTCTGCAACGCCGCACGGAACGCAATAACCCGGCCGGAGTTGTCCCGTGGCAAGCGCACCCCTAACAAGCGTGGGTGACCGCCACACCTGTTGCTGACCGAGAAGGAACCGCCATGTCCCCCACCCGCCGTGACCTGCTAGGGGGTGCCACCGCACTCGCTTTCGCCACGCCGTCATATGCGCAGCAAAAAGCCGGCATCAGTGTGCGCGTCGATCGTGATTTTGAGGTTCTCGATCCAGCCTTTCGCAGCGGTTTGCAGGACGGTAACATCGTTCGCGCCATCACCCAGCGCCTGATCGGTACCGGAGCCAACGGCGCACCGCCTGCGCTGGATGCCGCCAGCCGCGTCGAACAAACGTCACCCACAACGGTCGAGTTCACGCTCAAGCCCGGCCAGAAATTCACCGATGGTTTTGGCGACATGACCGCGGACGACGTGAAGTTCTCCTACGAACGGTTCATTCACGGCCAGGATGGGCGCGAAAGCCCCTATAAAGGCGAGTGGGCGAACCTGAAGCAGGTGGACGTGACCGGGCCACTAACCGGCACGATTGTGTTGGAACGCCCGCGCGCCGGCTTATTCACAATTGCACTGGGCGATACAGCTGGCAGCATTTTGTGCCGCCGAGCGGTGGCGGAGCGGGGTCGGGAACATAACACGCGCCCCGTCGGTTCGGGTGCCATGATGGTCGTGTCGTTTGAAAAACAGCGGCAGGTGGTGCTGCGCCGCAACCCGGACTTTGCCGGTGCGCCGTCGGGTTATGAGCAGGTGACAGTCCGTTACGTTCCCGACCCGCGTACGGCGGAGCTGGGCCTGCGCGGCACGGACCTCGACTTCGGTGCCCTGCCGCCACAGGTGGCGGAGCCATTGCGCAAAACGCCAGGCCTGGTGGTGCTGGAACAGCCTGGGATTGCCAACGTCTGGCTGGGCATGAATGTCGAAAAGCCACCGTTCAACGACATTCGGGTTCGGCAGGCGATCCAATTGGCGCTCGATCCCGATCAGATGGTGCTGGCCGGCTATAACGGTCGGGCTCCGCGGGCGAACGCTTTGATCATGCCGCAGGTCGTGGGCCATTGGGCCGAGGCTCCAGCGCCGAAGCGCGACGTAGCGGCAGCCAAGAAGCTGATGTCCGAGGCCGGGCACGCGGCAGGGTTCAAGGCCCGCATTACGGTTCAAAGCCAGCCCGTCTACCAAACCATGGCCCTGGTTGCCCGGGCGCAACTGGCGGAAATCGGGATCACCCTCGATGTCGATGCACAGGATGCGGGCAGCTTTTTCAGCTCTGGCAAGGGTGACGCCGGTAAGGGGCTCGAGCTGTTCATGATCCGGTTCAACGGTAAGCTCGATCCGAACTTCTTGGCGCAATGGTTCACGACGGCGCAGATCGGCACCTGGAACTGGCAGCGCTGGTCCGACCCGGCGTTCGACGCGCTGCTCGATCAGGGTTCAGCCGAGCTAGACGATACCAAGCGTGCCGCACTGTTTGTGCAGGCGCAGAAGCTGATGGCCGCCAGCGCCGCATTCGTGTGGCTGACCTACGACGTCAGTGTGTTCGTGTATCGCGCCACGGTTCGCCCAGCGCTGCTGCCCACTGGCATCGACTGGGCGCTGGACCGCTTCGCGCCGGCCTAACCGATGCAGGCCCCCCTGGTGCGGGTCGCGACCATCGTCCTCACAATCCTGAGTGCGATGGCGCTGCTGTTCCTGTTGACAACGCTGGTCCCAGGCGACCCGGCGACGGCGCTGCTGGGACCGGAGGCATCGCCCGCCGCCGCCCAGCAGTTCCGGGTAGAAATGGGTCTAGATAAGCCGTTTCTAAGCCGTATCGGCATCTTCTTCGGCCGGCTGCTGATGGGTAATCTCGGCACGGATGTCCTGAGTGGCCGGCCAGTGCTGGGCGTTGTGCTGGCCGCTGTGCCACCCACGCTGGCATTGACGGCAGCCGCAATCGGACTGTCGGTGCTGGTATCCGTGCCGCTTGGCGTTGTTGCGGCACTGCGCCCGGGATCGCTGCTGGATCACGGGCTGGCCGGCCTGTCGGTCACGCTGATTGCCATCCCGGGGTTTGTGGTGGCGATCGGGCTGCTGCTGGTGTTTTCGGTATGGCTCGATTGGCTGCCGGTTTTGGGCGCGGGTGATGGCAGTTTCGGTGATACCGCACGCCGCCTGATCCTGCCGGCCGTGGCGCTGGCCGTCGGGTGGATCGGCTTCCTCGCCCGCCTGGTCCGCACGTCGATGCTGGAAGTGCTGGGTCAGCCCTACATCCGCACCGCCCGTGCCTATGGACTGCCCGCCCGACAGGTCGTGTACAAATATGCGCTAAAGAACGCACTCGTGCCCGCGCTGGCCGTGTTGGGCTTGGGCGTTGGCCGGCTGCTGGGCGGGGCTGTGTTGATTGAGATCGTTTTTGCCCGCCCGGGCCTCGGCCGGCTGATGCTGGATGCAATCAACGCCCGTAATTTCCCCGTGCTACAGGGGGCGGTGCTGATGGTCGTAACGCTATTCGTGCTGGCGAACCAGGTGGCGGATATGGCCCTGGGTGCCATCGATCCGCGCACGCGCAAATGAGGTTTGGTGCCGCGGGCGGGCTGGGTGCGGCAATCGTGCTGACGGTAATCGTCGCGGCGGCATTTGCGCCGTGGCTGTCGCCCTACGATCCCGATGCGCTAGACGTCATGGCCCGGTTCGCGCCGCCGGGTACCGCGCACTGGCTGGGCACGGATCAGCTGGGCCGCGACCTGCTCAGCCGGCTGCTGCATGGCGCGACCGTTGCCGTCACGGTGTCGGGTTCGGCCGTTCTGCTGGCGCTGGCTGCCGGCACGGCGCTGGGTGTACTGGCCGCGATTGCGCCGTCCGGGGTCGAGGTCACGGTCGTGGCCGGCCTGAACGTTGTCAGCGCCTTCCCGTCGCTGGTGCTGGCCCTGGCCGTCGTGGCCGTGTTTGGGCCCAGCGACACGGTCCTGGTTGCCATGATCGCGCTGACCCTGGTTCCGCAATTCGGCAAGGTTGCGTGGGCACAGACCCGGGCGCTGCGGCAATCGCCGTTTCTGGAGGCCGAACGCGTCCTGGGTGCGTCGCCGGCCCGCATTGTGCTGCGCCACGTGCTGCCCAACATCGCCGGCCCGCTGATCGTGCTGGCCAGCATGGAAATCCCGGCCGCCATTACGATCGAGGCCGGGTTGAGCTTCATCGGCCTGGGCGTCCGCCCGCCGCTGAGCAGCTGGGGCACCCTGATTTATGACGGCTACGCCTATCTGTCGGACAGTGCCGGCCCGGTGGTTGTGGCGTCGTTGGCGCTTGCAGTGGCCACGCTGGGCTTCACGTTATTTGGGGAGGCGCTGCAGCGCTGGGCGGACCCGCGGCGATGAACCTTATTGAGATCCAGGACCTGCACGCCTGGTACGGTACATCGAGCGTGCTGCGCGGGGTCACGCTACCCATTGCACGCGGCCGCATCCTGGGCCTGGTGGGCGAAAGCGGGTCGGGCAAAAGCACGCTGGCCCTGGCGCTCCTGGGCATGACGGTCGGGCTGGATCGGCGCGGACGCATCGTGATGGACGGCACCGATTTGGAACAGCTGGACGAACCCGCCCGGGCCACCTGGCGCGGGCACCGGATCGCGATGGTGTTCCAGGATCCGTCCAGCGCGCTCAATCCGCTATTCACCATCGGCACCCAGCTGATCGATATTCTGCGGCGTCGTGAAAAGGCGGGGCGCAATCCGGAGCAGCAGGACCTGCGTGCGGCGGCAGAAGCGGCGCTGCGATCGGTCGACATCGCCGACCCGGCCCAACGCCTGCACGCCTACCCGCACGAGCTATCGGGCGGCATGAAGCAGCGGGTCATGATCGCCATGGCCCTGGCCGCCGCGCCCGACCTGCTACTGGCCGACGAGCCGACGACGGCGCTGGATGCCACGATCGAGGCCGGCATCGTCCGCCTGTTCCAGGCCCTGCGCCAGGACTTCCAGGGTTCAATCCTGTTCATCTCCCACCAGCTCGGCCTGGTGGCGCAGCTATGCGACGACGTGGCGGTCATGTACGCGGGCGCCGTGATTGAGCGGGGGCCGGTGGCCAGCATCACCGGCGCGCCACGCCATCCCTACACGCAGGCGCTGATCGCGTGCGAGCTGGACGACCATCAGGATTCTGGTGCCCCGATCGCCAGCATACCCGGTGAGGTGCCAAACCCATCGGAACACCCACCCGGCTGCCTGTTTGCCGCCCGGTGCCCGCTGGCCGAAACGCATTGTGAAACGCCACAGACCCTGCGCCTGGTCGGACCAGAATGGGAGGTTGCATGCTGGAAGGCCTGATCCAGTTTGAGCGTGCCCGCGTGGCGTTCGGTGCCATGACGGCGCTGGTCGATCTGGACCTGGTGCTCGACGCAGGGGTTGTGACCGGCCTGGTGGGGGAAAGTGGGTCCGGTAAGACCACACTGTTGCGGGCGGCGCTGGGGTTGGTGCCATTACAGTCCGGATCAATCACGATCGGGGGCGTTCCGGTCGCAGCGCTCGCCCGGGACCGGCGGCGGTTGAGCGCATTGGCGCAATTGCTGCCGCAGGACGCGGCCGGGTCTTTGTCACCCCGCATGACGGTGCGCGCGTTGTTGCAGGAGCCGGGGCGCATCCACGGGACCGACCCCTGGCCCGCCGTAAATTCCTTGATGGCGGCGCTCGGTTTAACCCCAGAGTTGTTGGACAGGCGGCCGCACCAGCTATCGGGCGGGCAGGCGCGGCGGGTGGCGGCGGTGCGGGCGCTGTGCCTGGACCCGCGCGTGCTGTTGGCGGACGAACCGACGGCCGGGCTGGACGTGTCGGTGCAGGGCGGGCTGCTGAATGGGCTGCTGGCCCGGCAACAGGCACTGGGTCAAACGCTGGTCGTATCCAGCCACAACTTGAATGTTGTCCGGCGCATCAGCACGGCCATGGTCGTGATGTATCTGGGCCAGGTGGTGGAGACGGGGCCGACCGCCAAACTTTACACAGGCCCCGCACACCCCTACACGGCCGCGCTGTTATCGACCAACCCTGTTCTGGACCCCACCCGGCGCGTGACGCCTATCGCCCTACACGGTGAAATCCCGAGCGTGCTTCGTCCCCCATCCGGCTGCCGCTTCCACACGCGCTGTCCGCAGGTGCAACCGCTCTGCCGCACGGAAATGCCGGCCCTGGTCGCGCATGGCGATCGGCAAATCCGTTGCCACTACCCGTTGGCGTGACCCAGCAGCGCATCCACCAGCTGCGTCGCGATCGGCTTCAACTGGCCCACTGCCTGACCCGGCGCGATGGAGCCGGTTTCCGCCCCCTGTAGAACGCTAAGCACCGACAGCCCGGCCGCTCCGAATGCATTGCCCAGCGTTGTGTCGAACGGTCCGTCAGGCAGGGCGTAGTGGTGGCGTAGCGCCGCACCCAACAGCGGTTGAGTGTTCCACCCGCCGATCGGGGGATACGCCGGGTCTGACCCTGTAAAGATGTGAACGAGGCGTGCCGTCTCCTGTTCCACAGCCTCATGCGGGACCGCACCGCCGGCGCGGGCAATTTGCAGGGCGAACCAGCCGTCAATCAGCCCGCGGACTACGGCGCGGTCGCCAAGGTAGTTTGGATGGTCGGCCCGGCGTAGCGCGGGCCCGGCCGGACCCTGCTCTATCCGACGATGCCATTCGGCGCGCAGCGCCAGCCCATACGCGTGTAGGGATGCGCGGCCCCGGCTGGTTCCGCCCGTCACGGTGCGAAAGTCGAGCTGAAAGCGCCGGGTCTGGCCGGTAATTAGCCACTGCCGCCATAGCCGGGCCCGGCGGTTCATCCAGGGGGCCGGCAGGGCAGGAATATACGGCCAGGTCTGCATTTCTATCACAGGCTCCGTTAACGTTTCGATCGAATGCAACTCGCACCCGGCTTGTTGGTTATGCCGGGCGGGAGCGGCGTGGGCTGCATCAATGTGGGGATAGTATCATGAGCATTATCGGCTGGATTGTTTTCGGTGTCATCGCGGGCTTCATCGCGAGCAAGATTGTGAACAAGAGCGGCGCGGGCCTGATCACAGACCTGATCCTTGGCGTCGTCGGTGCGATCGTGGGCGGCTACCTGTTCGAGGTGTTTGGTGCGCAGGGCGTGAGCGGCTTCAACATCTACAGCATGTTCGTAGCTGTGATCGGCGCGATTGTCGTCCTGTTCATCTACCACGCCATTACCGGCCGCCGCACCACGATCTAGCCATTGCGGGATAGGCCTAGACTACCGGAGTTTCTCGGCCCTGGGCACATCAGCCTGGGGCCGTTTTTGCTTGAAGAAGGGGAAGTCTCATGAGTTTGTTGGACACGGTTATCGGTAACCTAGTGGGTGGCGGCGCGCAGGGACAAAGCCCGGCGTTGCAGTCGGTTCTGGGTTCGTTGTTAGGCAGCAGCCCGGCGCAGGGTGGGATTGGCGCGGTGTTGGGCAGCCTGCTAGGTGGACAGCAGCAAGTGCCCCAGCCGGGTATGGGCGGCGGTTTGGGTGGTGCGCTGGCTGGCCTAGGCGGTCTGGGCGGCCTGCTAGCGCAGCTTAAAAATGCAGGCCTGGGCAATGTAGCCGAGAGCTGGGTTGGCTCCGGCCCGAACCAGCCCATCAGCCCGGACCAACTGCAGCACGCTTTGGGTCACCAGCAGGTGCAGGACATGGCGGCGCAGGCCAACATGGCGCCGAACGACATGCTCTCCCAACTGTCCCACCTGCTGCCAACGGCGGTCGATAAGCTGACCCCTGCCGGTGGAAGCGCCTTTGACGGAGCCGGCCAGAACCTCTGAAATTGGCCGGCTAATCGACGATGCGCGACGCCTTTTTGGTGTCGCGCATCGTTGCATAGACCAACAAAGAGATCGCAATCATCGCGGTCACGTACCAGTAAAACCAGTCCTCATGCCCGCTGGATTTGAACTGCAGCGCAATCAATGGGGCTGTGCCGCCAAACAGTGACGCGGCAATGGCATACGGCACGCCAACACCCAATGCCCGCACCCCGGCCGGGAATAGCTCCGCCTTCACCACAGCATTGATGCTAGTATAGCCGGTGACAATCACGAGGGCACCCAGGATCAATAACAGCGCCTCCGTATAGCCCTTGGTTCCGCTAAGGGCGGTCAGGATCGGCACGGTCAGCAATGTCCCCAGAATGCCGAACCACATCAGCACTGGCCGCCGTCCGACCCGGTCGCTGATGGCACCGAATAGCGGCTGCATCGCCATGAACAGAAATAGCGTGATGAACGAGATTTCTGCCGTCCACTCCTTGGGGAACTTCAACGTGTTGCTGAGGTATGTCGGCATATACGCGCTGAAGGTGTAGAACGCGGTCGTGCCGCCCATCGTCAGGCCAAACACCAGCAGCACTTCTTTCGGGTGCGCGATTAGCTGCCGTAGCAGGCTTGGCCGCTCTGCCCGGGTTTGGTTCGCCCGCACCCAATCGGCACTTTCGGCCAGGTTGCGGCGCAGGTACAGGCCGTACAGGGCGCACACGGCACCGATGCCAAACGGGATGCGCCAGGCCCACGCCTCCAACTCCGCCCCGCTGAAGCGCTGCTGCATGACCAGCAGGACCAACGCTGCCAGGACCTGGCCGCCGATGAGCGTGACGTATTGGAACGAGCTCCAGAAGCCGCGGTTTTTGGCACCCGCAACCTCGGATAGATAAGTGGCGGACGACGCATATTCGCCACCCAGCGACAGGCCTTGTAGCAACCGTGCTAATAGCAGCAGCAGTGGTGCCCACACGCCAACCTGAGCATAGGTCGGCAACAGGGCGATCATGCCCGACCCGGCGCACATCAGCATCACAGACAACGTAAGTGCCGCCCGCCGCCCGGCGCGGTCGGCATAGTAGCCCAACACAAAACCACCAACGGGCCGTATGAAGAAACCAATCGCGTAGATCCCGAACACCTGCAAGAACTGTACGGTCTGATCCTGGCTATTCGTAAACGACTTGGCGAAATAGATCGCGAACGAGTTATAGATATAAAAATCGTACCACTCGATTAGGTTTCCGATCGACCCCCCGAAGATGTTGCGCATCCGCTGACCCGTCGTCACTGGCGCGGCTTGGGTAATCTTAAAAGCCGGGGCGGAAGTGGATGGCGGCATCGTTAGCGTCCCAGACTTAGGTTGACCACGCTTGGGTAGGCGATGGCGGCCCGGCACGCAATTCGCGCGTGCGGGCACGCCCGGGCCAGTGTACCAGCGCTAGATGGCAGCCCTCATTCTCGACCCCGCTGGCGCGTCGCCCGCCATCGCACAGTGGTTCGTGCTGAAGGAACAGCACCCCGACGCGTTGCTGTTCCTGCGGATGGGCGACTTTTACGAGCTGTTTTTTGCCGACGCCGCCGCGGCCGCTAGCGCGCTGGACATCGCGCTCACCCATCGCGGGACCCATGGCGGCGCACCCATCCCCATGTGTGGCGTGCCGGTCCATGCGTCAGACGCCTACTTATCCCGCCTGATCCGCCGCGGCTACCGGGTGGCGGTGGCCGAGCAGATGGAGACCGCCCGCGCCCGCACCGGCTCTGCACCGCTGAAACGCGCCATCGTGCGGCTGGTCACGCCGGGTACGCTGACCGAGGATAGCCTGCTGGAGGCGCAGCGGCCCAACCTATTGCTAGCCCTGGCCCAAATCGGGCAGCAGCTAGGTGCCGCGTGGCTCGATGTGTCGACGGGCCTGTTTGAAACCGCGGCCCTGGACCTGGCCGGGCTCGGTGCGCTGCTGGCCCGGCTGGATCCGTCCGAAATTCTCGCCCCGGCCGGGCTGCCGTTGTTGGATCACGAGGCCCGCCGCGGCCCGGCCATCGCGCCCGCCGCGCCGATCGCCGCCGCACGCCGGGTGGCGGACGCGTTTGGTGCACTAACCCTCGACGCATTCGGGACATTCTCGGATGCGGAGGCTGTGGCTGCCGCCCTTGCGCTGGATTACGTGCGGCTGACCCAGGCCGGTGCCATGCCACGCCTGTCCCGGCCCGCGCCCGCCGGGTTGGACATGCACATGGCGATGGATCAGGCGACCCGCAGCAGCCTGGAACTGACCCGCGCCCGCGATGGCGGCCCCACGTTACTGGACAGCGTCCGCCACACCCTTACCGCGGCCGGTGCCCGCATGCTGGGCGGCTGGCTGGATGCGCCGCTGCTGGACCGGGTGGCGATCGCGGGCCGGCAGGATGGGTGGGGATGGTTGCTGACGGATGCGGCCGCCCTGGCCGGGTTGCGTGGGGCGCTGCGGCAGGTGCCGGACATCGCCCGTGCGTTGGGTCGGCTGTCGGTCGGGCGCGCCACGCCCCGTGACCTTGGCGCACTCGCACAGGGGTTTGACGCCGCCGCCCTGGCCAGCATCGCGCTCGCCACCAGCCCGCTCGCCTTTCCGCCGCCCGCCCGCGGCCTGTGCGACTTGCTGCGCCGCGGCCTGGCCGATCCGGCGCCCGCCCGGTCGGAGGAGGGGGGGGCCGTCGCCGCCGGGTTCGACGCGGTGCTGGATGCGGAACGGGCGTTGCGCGACGATAGCCGGCGGGTGATCGCGGGATTGGTGCTGGACTATGCCCAGCGCTACGGGGTTGCCAGCCTAAAAATCCGCCACCACCGGCAGCTGGGCTATGTGATTGAGGTGCCGGCTGCCGCCGCGGACACGCTGCGCCACCACCCGGACTTGACGCTACGGCAGGGCATGGCCAACGGCGCACGCTTCACCAACGCGGAACTGGGTGAGCTAGACCGGCGCATCAGTGAGGCGGCGGAGCGGGCGGCGGCGCGGGAGCAGGTCGTGCTGGACACCCTGACGCAGGCTGCGCTGGCCGAGGCTGACGCGCTGGCCGCCTGCGCCTACACCTTGGCCCGGCTGGACGTACTGCAATCCTGCGCCCGCCTGGCCGAGGGGGGGCGTTGGTGCCGCCCGCTTGTGACCGATGGCGAGGATTTTTCGATTGCCGCCGGCCGCCACCCCGTGGTGGAGGCAGCTCTGGCCGGGCATGGCCAATTCGTGCCGAACGACATCGACCTCGGCCCCGCCCGACGTTTGCTACTACTAACCGGCCCGAACATGGCCGGCAAAAGCACGTATCTGCGGCAGGCGGCGCTGATCGCTATTCTGGCCCAGGCCGGCCTACCAGTGCCGGCCGCGTCCGCCACGCTCGGCACCGTCGACCGCCTTTTCAGCCGGGTCGGTGCGTCGGACGACCTGGTGCGGGGGCGCAGCACGTTCATGGTGGAAATGACCGAGACGGCGGCGATCCTGAACCAGGCCGGCCCGCGGTCGTTGGTGATCGTGGATGAGATCGGGCGCGGCACCAGCACCCTCGATGGCCTGGCGATTGCCTGGGCGGTGCTGGAGGCGCTGCACAACCAGGTACGCTGCCGCACCGTGTTCGCCACGCATTTTCACGAACTGGCCGGACTGGCAACACAGCTTCCGCGCCTGCGTCCACACACGATGCGGGTGCGGGAGTGGCGGGGCGGCGTCGTGTTCCTGCATGAGGTGGCGGAGGGCGCGGCCGGCCGCAGCTGGGGCGTGCATGTGGCGCAGCTGGCGGGCGTGCCGGCCCCCACCGTCCGGCGTGCGGCGGCGTTGCTGGCCGCGCTGGAGCGGGATGGCCACGGCACCCGTTTGCTGGATGCGGGGGGTCTGCCGCTATTCGCCTCACTACCGCCCGCGCCCGAACCCGTCCCGGACCCCGTGCTGGCTGCATTGGCCGCCATCGACCCTGACGGAATGTCCGCCCGTGACGCGCTTGAAACATTGTATCGTCTCAAGGCTTTAACCGCTGTTCCAGATGATGAGATCGGGTTAGCATCGTCGCCATGCTGAACCCCGTGCCGCTGCCCGAGGATGTCGACGCCGCCAACGCGCTGCTAACCACGGCGCTGGCGGAGGCCAAACCGGCCGCCGGACCGCTGCCGCGCGACGTCGCCCTGACCCTGGTTCGGCGGCACCTGGTCCGTGTGCAACAGCACGTGCAGGCCAAGTTCGAGGCGGGGGGCATGGGTGGCCTGGACGCGGGCCGCCTGCTCGGCCGGCTGACGGATGGCGTCATCGTGGCCCTGTTCGGCCTGGCGATCGCGCGGACGGAGCGGCCGGGGCGGATCGCGATTTTGGCGACGGGTGGCTATGGCCGAGGCGTGCTGGCGCCGTTCAGTGACATCGACCTGCTATTCCTCACCGAACCGGACCCGCCACCGCCCACGCTGCAGGTGGTTGAGTTCATGCTCTACGTGCTTTGGGATCTAGGCCTGAAAGTCGGGCACGCGACCCGGTCCGTAGAGGAGTGTCTGGCAGAAGCCGATCGCGACATCACGATCCGGACGGCCCTGATCGATGCGCGACGTCTGGTGGGCGACGGCGCATTGGCAGACCAGTTCCATGCCCAATTCCTACAAGCCTGTGCCACCAGCGGGGCCGGCGCGTTCATTGCCGCCAAGCAGGCCGAGCGCGACATCCGCCACCACCGCTATGGCGAAACCCCGTTCGTGGTCGAGCCCAATATCAAGGAGGGCCGCGGCGGCCTGCGGGACCTGCAGACGCTGTACTGGATGACCCGTTACGTGTTCGGCACGCAGATCATGGGCGAGCTGGTCGGCCCCGACAGTCCCGGTGGCGGTATTTTGACCCTGGTCGAGGCCAAGCATGCCCGGCGGTCTTGGGGCTTTCTATGGACGGTTCGCTTCCACCTGCATTACGTCGCTGGTCGGGCAGAGGACCGGCTGACGTTTGATCTGCAGCCCGTCGTTGGCGCGCGCATGGGCTACACTCGCCACGGCCGTCAGGATGGCGTCGAGCGGTTCATGCGCCACTATTTCCTGACTGCCCGGGAGATTACGCGCATTACCGCCGTGCTGGAACCGGCCGTCATCCGGGCGGCCCTTGGCCCACCGGCACTGGCACCCACAACGGATGCGGCGCTGGCGGAAGAAGGGTTCGTGCTCGCCGACGGTCGGTTGCTGTGTGCGCCAGGCGTCGATTTCGGCGATCGTCCGATTTTGATGTTGCGCATCCTGCAAGTGGCGCGCGACCGGCAGCTCGATCTGCACCCGCTGGCGCTACGGGCGCTGATCCGGCACGAACGCCAGGCCATTTTATTGCGCCATGACCCGGCGGCGGCGACGCTGTTTCTGGACCTGCTATGCGGCCAGGATGGCGAGCATGCACATGCCCACGCGCAGGGTGCCCGCTGGATTGCGGTCTTGAATGAGAGCGGGTTCCTCGGCCGATACCTGCCGGACTGGGCCCGGATCGTGGGCCAGATGCAGTTCGACACCTACCACGTGTTCACGGTCGACGAGCACACGATCGAGGCGCTGCGTATTTTGAACCAACTCGAACGGGGTGAGCTGTCGGCGGTGGCACCGATCGCGTCCGGCCTGGTGGAGGACCTGCAATCCCGCCGGGCCTTGTATGGGGCAACGCTGCTGCATGACATCGCAAAGGGCCGTGGCGGCGACCATTCGGAGCTGGGGGCGGAAGTCGCGTTGCAGGTCGGGCCCAGCATCGGCCTATCACCGGAGGAGACAGAGACGGTTAGTTGGTTGGTGATGCATCACCTGTTGCTGAGCCAGACGGCATTCAAACGCGACATAGACGACCCAAAGACGATTTTGGATTTGGCCGATATCATCCAGTCGCCGGAAAGGTTGAAGCTTCTGCTCGTCCTGACGGTCGCGGATATGCGGGCCGTGAGTGCAAAGGTCTGGAACGGGTGGAAGGCGACGCTGCTGCGGGAGCTGTACGCCCGCGTGGCGGATGTGTTGGCTGGCGGCCTGGCCACCACCGAAAGGGATGTGCGGGTTGCACGCGCAAAGAAGGCGGTACGGCCGTTTTTGCCCGAAGGACCGGCGGCCGAGTTCTACCTGGGCCTCGGTTACGCCAGTTATTGGCTGAGCTTCGATCCCGAAACCCACGCCCGGCATGCGCGCCTGATCAGCGATGCCGAGGCTCGGGGCGCGCCCTTGACCGTCGATACGCAACCCCTGCCAGCCCGCGCAGTAACGGAGATAACGGTCTATACCACCGACCATGCCGGGCTATTCAGCCGGATTGCCGGTGCGCTGGCGGTCGCCGGGGCGTCGATCGTGGACGCGCGCATCCACACCCTGACCAACGGCAATGCGCTCGATACGTTCTGGGTGCAGGACGCATCTGGCGGCGCGTTCGACGCGCCCCACCGGCTGGCCCGGCTACATGTTCTGATCGATCAGGCGCTGTCCGGCCGGCTGGCGCTGCCCGAGGAAATCCGGCGTGCGTCGAAATCGTTGTTGGGCGGGCGCATGCGGGCGATTTTGGTGCCGCCCCGTGTCGTGGTCGATAACAGGGCCAGCAATGCACATACGGTGCTCGAGGTGAACGGACGCGACCGGCCCGGCCTGCTGCATGACGTTACGGCGGCTATTAGCGAGCAGGGGCTGCAGATTGCCAGCGCCCATGTGACGACCTACGGCGTGCGGGCGGTGGACGTATTTTATGTAAAGGACGTGTTTGGGTTGAAGGTAGAAAACGAGCGCAAGTTGGCCGGGCTTCGCCATGCGTTGCTGGCCGCGCTTGCCCCGCCGGAGGAGCGAAAGGTCGGGCAGGACACAAGTGCTTGACATCCTGCGCGTACAGAACATAACATGAACACGTCTAAAAAAGGACTCTGTTCATGAACGCTCTTACGTTTGATCCCACATCATCACTTGAGTGGCGGAGTGCCTGGCACGCTGTTCGGGAAACGCTGGGCGCGGCTTTATCAATCTTTTCGTTTGCCGCCGGGTTGTGGGTGATGCTGGTCTTCCCGGGGCTATTGGGCTGATCCTGGCTGGGCTAGTACCAAGCCCATGGCAGAACGTATTTGCGCCCTGTGCGGTGCGCCGGCCCGGCCGCCATACCGGGCTCCGCCGGCGGAGCTTGCGCCCGACTTGGATGGTAGGCCCGGGGAGCCGGCGCGGTCGACGATGCGGTTTTGGATCCAAACCTGTGGACAATGCGGGGCGTCTGCGCCGGACCTGGCAGCGTTGCCAGCCGGCGCCCAGGCAGTAATCGACAGTCCTGGCTATGCGCGATTGCGCGGCACCGCCGTTGTGGACGCCTTCCTGCGCTGGGCGGCGATCGCACGGGGCTGCGGGCAGATGGACGATGCGGCGGAGGTGACGCTGCAGGCGGCCTGGGTGCAGGACGACGCTGGGCAAACCGAACTGGCGGCGGATTTGCGATTGGCTACCATCGAAAACTGGGGACCACCCAC